>JANXFM010000174.1 GCA_024959975.1 Flavobacteriales bacterium | reverse complement strand
ATCTCCTACGATGACTACTGCAGGTAGTGGAGTAAAAGGTTTTGATGGATTCTACAAATACGCTGATATGATGTCTCCATTAGGAAATGCACCTTCGGAAGATTGCGCGAATTATGTAATTTCATTATTCTCTGATCTGACAAGAATGGTTACGATGCAGAATTTATTCCACGATGGAGGATTCTCATTTACAGGCGTTAGTCAGGAAGTGATGGATAATTTTGTAACAAAAGAAGACTAGTATACGTATTCTTTAGGAGTAAAGTTGATTTATCTTTTGTTGTTAAGAGGTTTACGATCAGTAAGTATTTAATCGTTTTCCCTTTTAGTGTCCCCGGATTTTTTAAAACTTAAAATAAAACAAATGATAAAGTCAATTAATCATTGTATTCTAATCCTATCTGTTGTAGCTCTCTTTTCAGCTTGCACAGAGTGTAAGAAACATCAAAAGACAGAAACATCTGTTGTGGCAGAAAAAGAAGACTGTCTTTACAGTGTTGATGAAAGTGCTGTTAAAGTGTTTTGGGCAGCTTATAAGACTACTGACAAATTAAAGGTTGTCGGGCAGTTTAAAAAGCTTTCTACTACTAAAACTAAAGAGCAATTTTCTTCTGTAGAAGAATTGGTAAATGGCGTTAATTTCTCAATTAATACAGCCAGTTCAGCTTCCGGTGATGAAATTAGAGATTTGAATTTGAAAGATTATTTTTTCAAATTATTTACCGATAATTTTGAAATTAATGGAAGTTTAGCAGAAATGAATGAAGGTTCTGTCACAGCTCATCTTGATGTTTTAGGACTTGATAAGCGTATGGTGCTTTCTTATTCTTTAACAGAGAATGTGTTGAAGATGAAAGGAGCGCTTTCATTAGAGGATTTTGGGGTTCTTAAGGCCTACAACAGCATACACAATAAATGCATTGACTTACATACAGGTGCTGATGGTATTTCCAAAACCTGGGATGATGTAGATGTAATTATTGAAGTTCCTATTTTAAAGGATTGTAACTAAACGACTTTTTAAGAATTAATTATCCCATTGAGCCTGTATGAACCTGGGGTATGGTATACAGCGTACGTTATCAATGGGGTTCTGAAACAAGCCTGCCGGAAAAGGCAGGTTCAGAATGACTGCGTGACACCAGTTGTCGTTACAGATAGCGACTTTTGAACAAGTCCAAAAACTCTTTCATCCTTTTGTAACTTAACAGAATGATAGCCCTCGCCGATTGTAATAACTTTTTTGCTTCCTGTGAACGTTCCATTCGTCCTGAATTGGAGGGTAAACCCATTGTCGTATTGTCTAATAACGACGGTTGTATTATTGCGCGAAGCAATGAGGCAAAAGCCTTGGGATATAAAATGGGGGAGCCTGTTTTTAAGGTCAGGGATAAATTAGTTCGGAATCAAGTTCATGTATTTTCGGGTAATGTGGCGTTGTACAGAGATATTTCAGAAAAAATCATGCACATATTGGCTTCAGAATGTAATGCTATGGAGATTTACTCTATTGATGAAGCATTCATGGATTTTACCGATGTTGCTGCTCCCGATGAAAAAGCTATTCTTTTAAGAGAGCAGGTTTTAAAAGAAACGAAAATCCCCATTTCTGTTGGAATTGCCAAGACCAAAGTACTGGCAAAATTGGCCAGTCGTATAGCAAAGAAACATACCCAGTCGGGCGTATTTGTGCTAAATGATAAAGAATTGATAGAGCGTGCTTTAAGTTACTATTCTGTTGAGGAGTTATGGGGTGTTGGCCGGAAACAAACTCATCTTTTAAATGATAAAGGAATTTTTCAGGCCTCACAGCTAGCCAAAACAGATGAGGCATGGCTTAGACGGCATATGAAAATTGGAGGTGTTCGTTTGGCAAGAGAGTTGAATGGAATACCTTCTTTTGCTTTGGAAGAGAACAGACCTTCAAAAAAAAGTATTATGACATCGCGATCTTTTAGACGTGAGGTGGCTTCTTTTGGAGTATTAAATGAAGTGTTAAGCAATTTTGCATCTTCATGTGCTTTTAAATTGCGCAAGCAAGAAACGATCGCAAAAAAAATAGCTGTATTTATTCAAACAAATCGGTTTAAATCAGATGTAAAACATCATTACGGTTATTTAGAAGTTGAATTCCCCGTAGCGACCAATGATTCCATTGAGATTATTAAGGCTGTTTATGAAGCTTTAGATCGAATTTATGATCGGGATTGTCTTTATAAAAGAGCCGGGGTTATTGTGTCGGATATCATTCCTGATAAAGAAATTCAATTGAATTTGTTTAGCGATCAAGATATAAGTAAACGAGCGAAATTAATGAAGGTTTATGATGATGTTAACTGTAAAATGGGGGAGGGAACTTTGCGATTAAGTATTCAGGGAACGGAAAAGCAGTGGGGTCAAAAGAAAGCACCAATTGCTTTTAGAAATTAGAAATGGGTTTGAACTTTTGATTGGCCACTTACTCAAGGCTTACCATTTATCCTTTTCGGCTTAAAACCTTATCTTGCCAATAATACTAAAATATGAAAAACACACTTTTACTTACGCTTCTGATGATCGCTTTAAGTTCATCATCTACAGCTCAACAGAATTCCATTAAACTCATAGAGGTTTCCGGAAATACTACGAGTGACATACGTCAGGTTTCGGAGCCTGTAGAGGCCTATGTTTACCAGGCTGCAATTGATTTAAGTACATTGGAAGTGCAAAAGAAAAAACAGGCATTTATCAATCTGATGCTTCCTTCTATTTTAATTGCAAAGTATGAAATAGAGCAAAAAAGAAATGCAGTTTTGGAGCTTGTCAATAAAATAGAAGAACTTTCTGATGTTGAAGAAAAGTATTTAAATGACCTTAAGAAGAGCTATAAATGTAGTACAAATACAGAATTGCTTTCACGTTTAAGAACACATCCTACAAGTATTGTAATAGCACAAGCCGTTATAGAGTCGGGTTGGGGTACCTCCCGATTTTACAGAGAAGCGAATAATGTGTTTGGAGTTTGGTCATACAGTAAAAATGAAGCTCGAATAAAGGCCTCGGAAGACAGAGACGGGAAATCGGTTTATGTAAAAAAATACGATGCCTTGCCAAAATCGATTGCTTCTTATTTTAAAACAATCGCTCGTGGACCATATTCAGAATTTAGAAAAGAGCGCGAAAAAATGAATGATGTATTTGTGTTGATTTCTCATTTAAAGGTATATTCAGAGCTTAGAGAAGAGTATGTGAAAAGGTTGGAACAACTTATCAGATACAATAAGTTACAACAGTATGACGGGTACGTGCTTAAGCTGAACAATTAAGGGTAATATGTCCAGAAAAATAGAAAATAAAGGAGAAGTATTTGCCTGGTCGATGTACGATTTTGCCAATCAGCCTTTTACAAATCTGGTTGTAACATTTATTTACGGAACTTTTTTTACAACGGTTATTGCATCAAACGAAATTGTGGGTACTCAACAGTGGTCACATGCGATATCTATTACAGCCATTATTGTAGCCTTATCATCTCCTTTAATGGGAGCTTTAGCCGACCGAGGAGGTTATCGGAAAATGTTTATGCTAGGCTTTACGTGGCTTACGGTTATAGCAACTACAGCATTGTATTTTGTCATGCCGGGAGAAGTGTTAAGGGCACTTTTTTGGTTTGTAATTGCCAATGTTGGTTTTGAGATGGGCTCTGTATTTTGTAATGCTTATTTGCCCGACATTTCTCATTCTAAAAATATAGGACGTATTTCCGGATATGGTTGGTCTTTAGGTTATGTAGGAGGACTGATAGCTTTGGCTTTAGCTATGGTGTTTTTAGTGCAAACTGACACACCCATCTTTGGTTTTGGAAAAGGTGAAGCCGGAGGGTATGAGAATATTAGAGCAACCAATCTTTTAGTTGCCGTTTGGTTTGCGGTATTTAGTATTCCTACTTTTTTGTTTGTGAAGGATAGAAAGCCGGAAACGAAAGCTCTACTGAAGAATGTTAAGCATACCGTAAAAGATTTTAGAACTACAATAAAAGAGCTAAAGGAGTACCCTCAAATTGTACGATTTCTTCTAGCAAGATTGGTTTACAACGACGGTTTGGTAACCATTTTTGCTTTTGGAGGCATCTATGCCGCGGGCTCGTTAGATTTTACTCTTGACGAGATTATAATCTTGGGTATTGTTCTGAATATAACCGCCGGATTGGGTGCTTTCTTAATGGGGTATTTAGATGATAAAGTAGGAGGGAGGAAGACCATAAAGGTGACGCTTATTGGTTTAATGATTGCTGTAGTATTGGCTGTTTATGCACCCCAATTAAGACCGTGGTTGCAATATGTATTAGGAGGAAGTTCTGTTCCCGATTGGATTACCGGAAAAAATATTTTTTGGCTGGCTGCAGTTATTATAGGAATATTTTCAGGGCCTAATCAGGCTGCCAGTCGTTCGTTGATGGGAAGATTTACTCCGGAAGCTAAAAAGAATGAATTTTTTGGTTTTTTTGCCTTTTCCGGAAAGGTAACAGCTTTTGCAGGTCCTTTTTTACTGGGGGTCTTAACAGTAGCCTTTGAGAGTCAAAGAGTAGGGGTCGCTGTGACCTTCTTTTTCTTCTTAATAGGTTTTTTACTACTTCATAAGGTAGATGAAGAAAAAGGGATGAAACAGGGCGGATATATAAGTGAGAGTAATTAAGAGGAATTGTTGCTCACATCGAGTTGATTTTAAGGACAATTCATTGTAGATTTCAAAGTCTATGAGGTATTGTATATTTGCTGACTAACAATACATGAAAATGGAAAATAGAATTGATCATATCGTTTACCAATGGTTGCTGGATTTGGGTATAGCAGAAAATGTTGCCAATCAGGTTCAGTTTGCATTAGAGGTTTTGGTACTTGTTATTTTATGCTTTATTGCCGACAGAATTGCAAAGAAACTCTTTGTAAGAGTTGTTAATTCTATTGTAAAGCGTACTAAATTTGTTTGGGATGATATTCTTCTCGAAAAGAAGGTTTTTGACAGATTAGCACATTTAGCTCCCGCTTTAGTTGTTCAGGCTACAGCAGCATATGTATTTGCAGATTTTCAGGATTTTATTCCGTTTTTAATTCGAATGACTGATGCCTATATGCTTGCGGTTGCCTTAATGGTAGTAATCTCTGTTTTTAATACACTGGATTATTATTTCAAGCAAACCGAAGCATTGAAAGATAAGCCTATTGATTCTTATTTTCAATTGGCACGATTGGTAACTTACTTTATTGGTGGTGTATTGGTTATTGCTAAAGTATTCGATAAAGACCCTCAAGGAATATTAACTGCTATGGGAGCGTTGACGGCAGTTTCTATGTTGGTTTTTAAGGATACCATTTTAGGCTTTGTAGCTTCCATACAATTGTCAGCTAACGACATGATCCGGGTAGGAGATTGGGTTTCTATGCCTAAATATGGCGCTGATGGAGATGTGATCAAGATTACTTTGAATACGGTTAAAGTTCAGAATTGGGATAAAACAATCTCTACCATTCCGACCTATTCATTTGTCTCGGATTCGTTTAAAAATTGGAGAGGAATGTCGGAAGCCGGAGGGCGTAGAATTAAACGATCTGTTGTTCTAAAATCAGGTTCTGTTAAGTTTTGTGATCAAGAGATGATTAGTCGTTTTAAGAATTACCATTTAATAAAAGATTATTTGGAAAATCGTGTACAGGAGATAGGCGATTACAATAAAGAAGGTGATTTTGATAAGGCTTATTTAATCAACGGAAGACACCTTACAAACATTGGAGTTTTTAGAATTTACACAGAGGCTTATGTAAGAAGTCTGAAAGGGATACATCCTGATTTAACGCGTATGGTGTTCCAAAAAGAAGGAAATGAGTATGGCGTTCCAATTCAGGTCTATTGCTTTACAGAGACCACCGATTGGGCTGAATATGAAAACATCCAAAGTGATATTTTTGATCACCTGTATGCTGCAGCTCCCGAATTTGGCTTGGAGGTCTTTCAACACCCTTCCGGTGGCGACTTTAATAAGTTGATTAAATAACGTTTACCTTTCTATTAGATCATTAACTTTTAACTTTCAGCTAAAGCTGAAAGCTTCCGGACTAATATGTCTACTTTTGAAAAAATATTTTTTTAATGAGCACATTTGAAAACTTAACCTTAACGAAGCAGTTGCGAAATGCAATTGATGAGTTAGGCTTTGCAAAACCAACACCTATTCAAGAACAATCTTTTTCTGTGGTTCGTTCCGGGGCAGATGTGGTAGGAATTGCACAGACAGGTACAGGAAAAACCCTTGCCTATATGTTGCCTGTGCTTCAGGATATGAAGTTTTCAAAGCTCGATACACCAAGAGTTTTGGTTTTGGTTCCTACCCGTGAATTGGTTTTACAGGTTGTGGAGCGGATTAATGAGTTTGCAAAGTACATGAACGTACGTGTATTGGGTGTTTATGGAGGTACGAATATTAACACGCAAAAGAAAGCTTGTTCTTTAGGTGTAGATATTGTTGTGGCAACTCCCGGTCGTTTATACGATCTGGCGGCTTGTAGAGCCCTTCAGTTAAAGACTGTAAAACAACTCGTTATTGATGAGGTGGATGTGATGTTGGATTTAGGATTTAGAGTTCAGCTTGCCAATATTTTTTCTATTCTACCGGAACGCAGACAAAATATTATGTTTTCGGCTACGATGACCGAAGATGTTGATGCATTGATTGATGATTATTTTATTAAGCCAAAGAAAATTTCAATAGCTGTAAGTGGAACACCATTAAATAATATTACACAGGAATGTTACCGGGTACAAAATTTTTACACCAAGTTAAACTTACTTGAGTACATTCTTTTAGATAAAGAAGTGTATAGTAAGGTTTTGGTTTTTGTTTCAAATAAGATACACGCAGATTTGGTATTTGAATCCCTGGAAGAGCAATATGGATCGGAACTTTGTGTGATACATTCAAATAAAACTCAGAATTATCGTATTCGTTCCATACAGCAGTTTGATGAAGGAGTAAATAGAATATTAGTCTCTACCGATGTGATGGCTCGGGGATTAGACTTGGATAAAATTACTCATGTTATCAATTTTAACACCCCTGTCTTTTCAGAGAACTACATGCATCGTATTGGTCGTACCGGTAGAGCAGAGGAGAAAGGGAACTCTATACTTTTTTATACAGATAAGGAAGAAGAGGCAAAAACAGCCATTGAATCTTTAATGGACTATGAAATTTCTCAGGTTGATTTTCCGTTAGATGTAGCTATTTCGGAACAGCTGTTACCGGAAGAACGAGACCGAGCAAAAATTAGTAAAAACAGAAGTACTGAAGTTGCTTTTAGAGACGCTGGTTTTCATGATAAAAAAGAGAAAAATAAGAAAACCAATCAGGGAGGTTCTTATAGAGCTAAGATTGCAAAGAAGTATAAGAAGTCTAAAACTAAGGGTGATATTGTAGCGAATAGGCGTAGTAAGAAGAAACGTAAGTAAAATGGCACTTAACATTGTTCTTTTTGAGCCGGAAATCCCTAATAACACCGGGAATATTGGCCGTTTAAGCTTAGCTTCAGGTTCCAATTTACATTTGGTGAAACCTTTTGGTTTTGAGATTGACGATTCGCGACTTAAGCGCGCAGGATTAGATTACTGGCAGCATCTCTCCCTTTTCATTTATGATAGTATAGAAGATTTTTACATTAGGAATGAAGGTAAAAAAATGGTCTACTTTTCCAGTCATGGAAAAAAAGATTACTGGTCGGTAGATTATGCAGATGATCTATTTCTCATTTTTGGAAAAGAGTCTAAAGGACTCCCTAAACATATGCTCGATGAAAACGCTGAAAAAGTGTATAAAATCCCTCTTTTCAGTGAACAGGTTCGAAGCATAAATCTTGCCAATGCCGTGGGTATTGTTGTATACGAGGGCATTAGAAACATTAGATAAGTCTAAACATTTTGTTTGTGAGAATTGTAAATCTATCCAGACGCTTTTAAAGCCATTTTTGTGGGCAAAATAATATTCATAAATCCATTCAGATGCGTTGTTGTTTTGGAATTTTCATATACCTAGCTATTATTGTGCATTATTAGTTTAAGCTCTTCACTTGTTTGGTCAAGGTAACTGCTTGTTTGTTTTACTCTGTTTTTTCTAAGGTGATAAATCTCACTTGCATCCTCAAGCATTTTTTTCATATCCTGAAATATATAAGGTTTTCTAACATATTGATAAATTTGCCCTTGATTAATAGCATTAATTACTACCTCTATTTCAGTGAATGCAGTCAAGAGAATTCTTATCGGATCGGGAAAATGCTTAACGATGGAGGTGAAAAACTCTACACCCGTAGTTTCGGGCATACGTTGATCTGAAATGATTATATGTATCTCATTATCCCTAATCATATCTCTTGCTTCTTTAGGGCAATTTGTGATGAAGACCTTAAAATAGGGACTGTAAATCGTCTGAAAAGTTTCTAACATAACTTCATCGTCATCCAAATAAACAACACTTATTGTGTTGTCATTTAAAGTCCTTTTATCCTTCTTGTTTTTTGACTTATTTCCATGTTGTTTTCGTCGAGCATATTATTTTTATTTCTTGTTTTTTATGTCTAAATACTTGTTCATGACAATGCGTGCAAATTTAAATAAATATACACCTATATCAATAAAATAACATAGTAATATTATTATCTATAATTACGGTTAAATATATCGTTCAAGATGTTTTATTATTCCCATTTTTGTTTCTATAGATAGATTTAATATTCAATCAGTTAAGGGAATATCATCTAGTAGTTTTCGTTTTTCTTTCCTTAAAAAATAGACTTCAGCGGCATTTTTAATCATTAGCTTCATCTCTTCAGGTGTGAAGGGTTTGGACATATGCCTATAAATAATATTAGAATCAATAGCACGAATCATAGAACTGACATCTGAATAACCTGTTAATAAAATTCTTATAGGATTAGGATGTTTATCGATAATTGAAGAAAAAAAATCCAAACCAGTAATATCTGGCATTTGTTGATCTGCAATGATGATATGAATAGTGTTTGTTTTAATAATTTCTGTCGCTTCAGCAGCACTATTGGTCGCGAAAATGTTGAAATCAAAACGATGTATAGACTCGTAACTATCTAATAAATCTTTATCATCATCAAGATACAACACATTTAACACTTTTATTAAATCTTTTTCTACAGGATAATTTTCTCCCGGTTTGGATACACTCTGGTTACCTTCATATCTTATCCCCAGATGTTTTTTTGAATTTTTTTCTAAACTCTCACCCAAACTGCTATTAACTTTGTTTTCATAATTTACCACGATCAATCTTACTTTATTTGATTAATAAACATGTATTAGCAATATACATACAATTTAATTACTTCATAAATATATGAATTATTAAATATATTTTATAGTTTTGATGAAAATATTCACACACAAGTCCGTGTTCAGTCTCTGTTTGGTATTTGTTTAGTGCGTTTATTTACTCTAGGTATTGTTTTGTGCCTAGGGGTATTTATGGAAAATTATGAATGAGTTGTTGGGTAGGATTAACCTTAGTTAAATCTTTTAACTGAATGGATTACAGATTTTTTTGTCTGCGTTTTGATGATTGATTTTAGTAGTAGTTTTCCGCTTGTTGGACAATTTAATTAGATTGGTAGATGGAACAAAAAGAAAATCGTGGTGAGTATGTTAAGTCACAAGTACTAGATACTGAAAACCGAATTTTAGAGTTAGAGACTTCTTTACTCTATTTTAGTAAGGCTCATTCAGAAATTGTTCACAATCTAAATAGTTCTTCTCACAAATTACTAAGCTATTCGTACATACTTGGTAGAAATATTGACTATTTCGAACATTTAATCAATATGTATCAAGAATTAAGTTCGAAAGAAGTAGATTCAAAAATTAAAGAAATCAAACAATTTAAGGATGGTGTTACAATCGAATCTATTAAGAAACTTTCTATTGAAGCTGTTAAATCCATTGAATTTTCTGTCAAACAAATTCATAAAGATTCTAATGAGCTTCATCTTTTATCCAGAGAAATAAGTAAAGTAATCTAAGTGAGTTAACGTTAAAGGTTACCTACAAAAAAGATTGAAGTGAAATCATATAAACTAGACTAATCTATAGCCGACTTTATTGAGCTTTATTTTTAATCAGATTCATTTTTCATTCTTTTATATTTAATTTTTCACCAGCACTATTGGGATTGAACTTTTCTTATCAACAATAGACATTTTTCATGAGTAAAAAACTACATTTACTCTTGTTGATTTAAAAGCCTAGTATTGCCTGTATGTATCTGATTTATGACACCGAGACCACCGGATTACCGAAGAATTTTTCTGCACCTGTAAGTGATTCCGAAAATTGGCCTCGTTTGGTGCAGATTGCCTGGCAATTGCACAACGACATGGGTGAGCTTATAGAAGTTAAAAACTTTATTGTTCGTCCTGAGGGTTTTACAATTCCATATAATGCAGAGAAAATTCATGGGATATCTACTAAAAGAGCTTTAGAACAAGGGGTAGATCTAAGTTTTGTCCTTCAGGAGTTTAATAAGGCAATAGCACAGTCAAAATTTATTGTAGGGCATAACATTGTATTTGACATCAACATTATGGGAGCTGAGTTCTATAGGACTCAAATTGAAACCTCCCTGATGGATGAAAAAACCATCGACACCAAAGAAGAAGGAACTGATTTTTGTGCCATTCCAGGGGGTAGAGGCGGTAAGTTTAAATGGCCTACACTTACCGAACTTCATACGAAACTCTTTAATGAAGGATTTAGTGAAGCCCATAATGCCTCTGCGGATGTAGAAGCTACCACTCGTTGTTTTCTCGAATTAATTCGTTTGCGAGTGATTAATTACCAACGCTTAGGGTTTATCGATGATTACAACAAAAGATATTCGGAGCATAACCCACATCCTTTTGAGCTTTTAGGTCTAAACATTGAACCTTATGCACCTTTAGATACTGCAAAAGTAACACAGGAAAATGAGGAAGTAGTCTCTTCGGTAGAAGTAGCTAGTACTTCTGAAATGCAAGACCTATCGTTCTCGCATTTACATTGTCATTCTTCTTATTCTGTATTACAAGCTTCCTGTGATATTCCGGACATCATTGCAAAAGCAAAAGCCTACAAGATGCCTGCTGCAGCCTTAACAGATACCGGGAATATGTACGCTGCGTATAAGTTTGTACGAGAAGCAATAAAGAATGACATAAAACCGATTTTGGGTTGTGAGTTATACCTTACTGCCGACCACAAGATCAGAAAATTTACCAAAGAAAATCCCGATCGTCGCTCTACCGTAGTTTTCTTAGCAAAACACAGAGTAGGATATCATAACCTTGCCAAGTTGAGTTCCCAAGCTTTTATTGACGGGCTTTATGCAGGTTGCCCTCGTATTGATAAAGAACTTTTACTTCAATATAAAGAAGGCCTAATTGCTACTACGGGAGGACTGACAGCTGAAATTCCAAACCTTATATTAAATGTTGGCGAAAGCCAGGCAGAAGAAGCTTTTAAATGGTGGCATCAAACGTTTGGTGATGATTTTTATGTGGAACTTATTCGTCATGGTTTAGATGAAGAGGAGCATGTAAATCAGGTGCTTTTAACTTTTGCTCGAAAATATGGGGTGAAGTATTTTGCATCGAACAATGTGTATTACATCGACAAAGAAGATGCCATATCACATGATATTCTTCTTTGTGTAAAAGATGGTGTGCTCAAAGAAACACCCATAGGTAGAGGAAGAGGATTCCGTTTTGGGTTCCCGAACGATGAATTTTATTTTAAGTCTCAGGATGAGATGAAGGAGATGTTTAAAGACCTACCTGAATCTATTGCAACCACTCAAGAGATTGTAGATAAAATTGAAGTTTACGACTTGAAAAGAGATGTTTTACTTCCTGCATTTGATATTCCTGAAGAATTTGTTGATCCGGAGGATGAAAAAGACGGGGGTAAACGTGGCGAGAATAATTATTTAAGACATTTAACCTACGTCGGTGCCAAAAAGCGCTATACAGAAATAACAGATGAAATTCGTGAGCGTCTTGATTTTGAATTGTTGACCATTGAAAAAACGGGTTATCCCGGGTACTTCCTTATTGTACAGGATTTCACTACCGAGGCACATAACCTTGGTGTTTCTGTAGGGCCGGGGAGGGGTTCTGCTGCCGGTTCTGCTGTTGCTTACTGTACGGGTATCACCAATGTAGATCCAATCGCTTACGACTTGCTTTTTGAGCGTTTTCTAAATCCCGATCGTGTATCATTACCTGATATTGATATTGATTTTGATGATGAAGGACGAGGAAAGATTATCGAATTTGTCCTTGAAAAATACGGTGAGAGTCAGGTAGCACAAATTATTACCTACGGAACCATGGCTGCAAAGTCATCTATTAGAGATGCTGCGCGTGTATTAAATTTACCTTTACATGAAGCAGACCGAATAGCCAAGCTTGTTCCGGACATATCCCTGCATAAACTATTTAATTTACCGGAAGAAAAGCTAAAAGAAAAACTCAATGCCGACCAAATGCAAATGGCGGCACAGTTAAAAAGTATAGCTAAAGGATCTGATCTGTCAGCAGACACTTTAAATCAGGCTATTGCAATAGAAGGATCTGTTCGTAATATCGGTATTCATGCTTGTGGGGTAATTATTACGCCAAGTGATATTCGCGAACACGTTCCCATGGCAACTGCAAAAGATTCGTCCTTGTTGGTAACCCAATTCGACAACTCAGTCGTTGAGGATGCAGGCCTTCTAAAGATGGACTTTTTGGGCTTAAAGACGCTAAGTATCATTAAGGATGCGATCGCTCTAATTAAGGAAAAACACGATGTAATTATTGATCCCGACGAAATACCTCTTGATGATGAGCTTACCTATGAGCTTTATCAAAAAGGGTCAACCAATGGAACTTTTCAGTTTGAATCGCCGGGAATGCAGAAGCACCTGCGTGCTTTAAAACCCGATAAGTTTGCAGATCTCATTGCGATGAACGCACTTTATCGTCCCGGACCACTTGAATATATTCCAAACTTTATTGCGCGTAAACACGGTAGAGAAGAAATTACATACGACTTAGAGGGTATGGAAGATTATCTTGCGGAGACCTATGGTATTACCGTATACCAGGAGCAGGTAATGTTACTTTCTCAGAAATTAGCCGGATTCTCCAAAGGTGATGCCGATATGCTTCGTAAGGCGATGGGTAAGAAAATTTTCTCTTTGCTGGAAAAGATGAAACCCCAATTTATTGACGGTTGTACCGAGCGTAATCATGACCCTGAGGTTGCTGAGAAGGTTTGGAAAGACTGGGAAGCTTTTGCTGCTTATGCATTTAATAAATCGCATTCTACCTGTTACTCGGTTGTTGCTTTCCATACAGCTTATTTAAAAGCGCATTATCCCGCCGAATACATGGCATCTGTAATGACGCACAACATGAACGATATAAAAAAGGTTACTTTCTTTATGGAAGAATGTAAGCGTATGCACCTAACCGTTTTAGGACCTGACCTTAATGAATCGGCCTATAAATTTAATGTAAATAAAAAGGGAGAGATCCGTTTTGGATTGGGAGCGATTAAAGGAGTTGGAGAAGGTGCTGTCGAAAATATTGTGAACGAACGCAAAGAAAATGGCTACTTCAATAGTATTTATTCACTTACAAAAAGGGTGGAATTACGTTCGGTAAATAAAAGGACTTTAGAAAACCTCGCACTTGCCGGTGCTTTTGATTCTTTTGAAAGTGAACACAGAGCCATGTATTTTCATGAATTGAAAGACGGCTATACCTTTTTGAATAAAGCCATTCGATATGGAAATGCCTATCAGGAAAGCTTAGATGCACCACCGGATCTATTTGGTAGCGTGGATGGTGTTGAACTTCCCGAACCCCCTTT
>JANXFM010000216.1 GCA_024959975.1 Flavobacteriales bacterium | reverse complement strand
GATGACTACAGAGTACTTACTCCAACTGTTCCAGCTTGGGCTATCGAAATGGATGTTCAAAATCACCCTAACGATGTTCGTTCTCTTGTAAGAGTTGTTAACATGTTAGGTCAGAAGGTTAATCCTGCTGAGCAATTTAACGGTGAAGTTTTATTGTACTTGTACAATGACGGATCTGTAGAGAAGAAAATGACTAAGTAGTCATTGAATCTCATATTATTCTAAAAAGAGCTGCTTTTGCAGCTCTTTTTTTTTGTTTGAATGTTTTTAAGTAATCTATCCTCTCCGTCACTTTGTGACATCTCTTCCATTTCTGAAGGGATACATCTGAATTCTTAAAGCAGAAATTGGACTACTGACTGCTCATCGTTGTTGTATCATAAATTTTACCCTAATATTATAAGTTACTTATAATCAATAATTTATATGTGGAAAAAAAATCTTAAATTTGTAGAAACCCCCGATTTCAATGAAGTATTTTACCCCCCCGTTAAAAGCTTTATTTAGGCTTGCTGTATTTCTATTGTCATTTGCTTCTTATTCACAGGATTGCGAATTAGATTTTACATATTCAAATACTGGGTCAAACATGATTATCATGATTAATCAGGATGCATTGCAAAATGATATCTTGGTAAATGGTGATAGTCTGGGTGCTTTCATGTATTTAAATGAAGAGTGGATATGTGTAGGATCCATTGAATGGAATGGAATGCAGCAAACTTTGGCTGTATGGGGAAATGATGCCGCCAGTGATTTTCAGGATGGCCTAATGGCGCTTAGTCCGGTTATTTTAAAGGCAAGATCAGCCGGTGTAGTGTATGATGTTTCTTATTCGCCCGAAATTACATTTGAAGTAAATGGTATTGAAATTTTGGGAACCAGCTTTAGTTTTACACCTATTTGTGATGACTTAGGGAATGTGTTTGGCTGTACAAGTTCTAATTATGAAGAATATAATCCTGAGGCAACTATAGATGATGGTACTTGTGAAACATTTGGTATTGTTTACGGTTGTACGATTTCCAGTTATGTGGAATACAATCCCTTAGCTACAATTTATGACGGTTCTTGTGAGACATTTGCCGTAAATGGTTGTATGAATAGTGATTATTTTGAATACAATTCAAATGCAAATGTAGATAATGGTTCGTGTGAGACTTTAATTGTTGAAGGTTGTACGAACACCAATTACCTGGAATTCAATTCAGAAGCAAATCTTGATAATGGCACTTGTGAAACCTATATCATATATGGTTGTACAGATGTTGGTTATTTAGAATTTAAGGTAACGGCAAATATGGATGATAGTTCCTGTACTACGCCTGCTGTTTTAGGATGTATGAATGAACTGTATCTTGAGTATAACGCTCAAGCTAATGCAGATAATGGTTCGTGTAATACCTTTATAGTTTACGGATGTATCGATCAGGAAGCATTTAACTATAGCGAGGATGTTACGGTAGACGATGGTTCTTGTATTGCCGCTATTTATGGGTGTACCAGCAATAATTTTGCAGAATATAATCCTGAAGCCAACACGAATGATGGTTCTTGTGAAATAGCTTTACTGATAGGATGTACTGATATTTTCTCTTTGAATTATAACCCCATGGCAGAGGTAGATGATGGTTCTTGTATTGCTATTATCTTTGGTTGTGATGATCCCAATGCTTTTAATTACAATGCAGAAGCCAATTTAAACGATGGTTCTTGTGTTGGTAAAGTTTATGGATGTAAAGAGCCTGGAGCGTATAACTATAATTCAGCTGCCAATGTAGCTGATGGCTCTTGTATTGCTGTTGTAAATGGCTGTATGGACCCCACATATATGGAGTACAATTCCGACGCGAACACCGATCCGGGAATGTGTCAGATACCGATTCTTTACGGTTGTATGGATGTAGATGCATCTAATTATGTCGTAGATGCAAGTATAGAAGATGGTTCTTGTTATTACAACGGATGTATGGATACATTGGCGATCAACTACGAGTCGTATGCGACAATGGATGATGGTTCTTGTCTGTACATAACACAATGTGATATTCCGGAGCAATACACCGGAAATACAGGAAGCAATATGATCATTGGTTTTATAGAGGAAGCAATCGAGTCTTTACCTATTACGAATGATGAAGCTTATATTATCGCTTTATCCAGTGAGGATATGCTCATTGGTTCTGTTCAGATGGATGTGTTTGATGGTACCATTGCGGTTTGGGGTGATGATACGGCCACACCGGAACTTGATGGTGCTGAATCTTTTACACCAATACATTTACAATTGGTAAATTCTAATGTGCTTTATGACATCACCCTTGATGAGATGATCTATACAAATAATGATATTATTCTCATTGAATCTGCAACCTATCAAATTGTAGATTGTGGAAACGATATGGGCTGTACAGATTCGCTTGCAATTAATTTTGATCCTTTAGTGGAGTTCGATGATAATTCTTGTGTTTACCCAACTTATGGATGTACGGATCCTCATTCATTTAATTTTAATCCTCAGGCAGTTATTAATCAGGTTTCTATCTCAGATGAAAGTAGTCCCTGTATTGCATTTGTAAAAGGCTGTGTTGATGTATCAGCTTTTAATTACGACAGTTTGGCTAATACGGATGATGGTTCATGTATTCCTAATGTTTATGGATGTACGGATCAAACTGCTGCAAATTATCATCCTCATGCAAATATGGATGATGGTTCCTGTGAACAAATTGTGGTGTACTGTAATAATCCGGTTGCTTTAAATTATAATCCCAGCCCAACGGATGAAAGTGGCAATGGAAATAGTAATAACGGAAACGGAAACGGAAACGGAAATGGATTTAGTGGTTCTAATGCTGGGGGTAATAACGGTTGTATTTATGGAGTATCCGGATGTACGGATGAAAATGCCGTGAACTATAATCCAGATGCTACGATTGATAAAGGGAATTGTGTTGTGTATGTTACTGGTTGTAACAAGCCTGATGCGTTAAATTACAACCCTCTAGCTGATAAAAATGACGGTTCTTGTATTAAAGGTGTCTCAGGATGTACGGATGCTTCAGCAATAAATTACAATCCGGACGCCAATGTTGATAATGGAAATTGTGTTATTAAAGTTTTGGGTTGTATCAACCCAAAGGCTTTAAATTACGACCCTTTGGCTAATAAAAATGATGGTTCTTGTATTAAAGGTATTCGAGGTTGTACAAATCCGGAGGCTGTAAATTACAATCCGGAGGCGAATGTAAATCATGGTAATTGTGTTCTTAAGGTTTATGGATGTCTTAATCCAAATGCATCGAATTACAATTCTGATGCGAATCAAAATGACGGGACTTGTGAAGAGTATAAAAAAGGATGTACAAATCCTAATGCTATTAATTACAATCCAAATGCAAATGTTGATAACGGGCGTTGTGTCATCAGGGTCTTAGGTTGTGTGAATCCAAAGGCTTTGAATTACAACCCCAATGCGAACAAAAATGACGATTCATGTATCTCTGAACTAAATGGTTGTACCAATTCGATAAGTCCTAATTACAACCCTATTGCCAATACAGATGATGGTTCTTGTATTAATATTGTTTATGGGTGTTTGAATCCCAATGCAACGAATTTTAATTCTGAAGCCAATAAAGAAGATGGTTCTTGTATAATTTCTATTGATGGATGTACAGATCTGTTAGCATTTAATTACAATTCCGCTGCTAATTCAGATGATGGGTCCTGTATTGAAGTGGTTTATGGTTGTATGTTTGATTATCCATTTGTTACCAATTATAATTCCTTAGCGAATACCAATAATATAAATGCAACAGACTTCGGAGATGCATGTGCGTATAGTTTTGGCGAAAGAAATAGATCGGATACCTATGTTTGTATTAATCCCTCAGCAATAAATTATTTTGCACCTGCTGATGAAAATTCAGACCTGTATGATGCTCTTGTAGCATCTAATGTAGTTGTAGATAATTCAGTTTGTGACTACGGCTATGGATGTACAGACCCAACAGCATTTAATTATGATGCCTTGGCCATCATAGATGATGGTACATGTGAGCCTGTTCTTGTTGCTTGTATGGATTCCAATTACATAGAATATAATTCCATGGCGAATGTGGGTAATTACAGCTTGTGTTTAACTCTAAAAATTGAGGGTTGTACGGATATAAATTCATTCAATTACAGTGAAACTGCTAATTATGATGATGGGTCTTGTGAACCTTTTGTTATCGGCTGTATGGATTCAAACTACCTTGAGTATGATCCTTTAGTAAATGCGAATGAGCCAACGATGTGTGTAAGCGCAATTGTTTTGGGTTGTATTGATGTTAATGCAGCAAATTATTCGACTATAGCAAACCTAGATGATGGTTCATGTATTTCAGCGAATTATGGCTGTATGGACTCCAATTATATTGAGTATGATTCTCTGGC
>JANXFM010000010.1 GCA_024959975.1 Flavobacteriales bacterium | reverse complement strand
AGAACTCCGAACGAGTTGATAAACTTCTTATTAAAGCGATTGTTTGAATTAGTAACACAGCAAAGATCAAACTTAAATGAACACGATTGAATTTACATTCAACTGCTTTTATTTCTTCTATGACAGATAGAGGCTTTTCGTGTGTTATTTAAAAAAAATAAAATGTAAAAGTCTCGATAAAAACGAGGCTTTTTTTAGTTTAAAAAAGAATGAAAGTAGCGATACAAGGGATTAAAGGATCTTTTCATCACATAGTTGCCGAGCAATATTTTGGTAAAAATATTGACCTGGTAGAGTGTTTGTTGTTTAGTGAAATGCCTGATCTGTTAAAAGAAAATAAAGCAAAAGTACTGATCATGGCAATTGAAAATTCTATTGCCGGAGCTATTTTGCCTAATTATGCGCTAATCGATGAGTACAAACTCAACATTTGCGGTGAGTATTACTTACCGATCCATCATAATTTAATGGCTTTAAAAGGTCAAAAAATAGCAGAGATTAAGGAAGTCTATTCTCACCCCATGGCCTTACTGCAATGCCGTAAGTTTTTTAAAAACCATCCGCACATCAAGTTAATTGAAGACCAGGACACAGCAGATGTTGCCAAAAGAATTCAAGACGAAAAGCTGATGGGCGTAGGCGCAATAGCGAGTAATTTAGCGGCAGACATCTATGATCTGGAAATTCTTGCGTCTGAAATTCAAACGATCAATGATAATGCGACACGCTTTTTCATTCTAAACAATTCAGCTAACGGCAATACAACATCTGCAAGCAAAACTTCGATAAAATTTGTAGCGAGTAATGATACGGGAAGTTTGGCTGCAGTATTGGGTATTCTGGCGAAACATCACTTGAATTTAACCAAAATTCAATCGATGCCGATCATAGATACACCATGGAAATATGCCTTTTTTGTCGATTTTATTTTCAATAGCTACAGCGATTATTCGAATGCTATTCGAGAAGTAAAAGAAAAAGTAGTCACCTTAAAAGTTTTAGGTGAATACACTAAAAGTAAACGATCATGATAGAAAAAGCGGAACGATTACGATCTGTTACAGAATACTATTTCTCTAAAAAATTAAGGGAAGTAGCTGCTTTGCGTAAGGAAGGAAAGTCCATTATAAATATGGCCATTGGAAGTCCTGATCTGCCACCCCCTGCAAAGGTAATTGAGGCATTAAACAGTACTACTGAGATAGCAAACGCACACCAATACCAAAGCTACCAGGGAATCCCGGAACTTAGAGAAGCCATAGCCGATTTTTACCAAAAGCATTATCGTGTTTCGCTGGATCCAAGCCAGGAGATCTTACCTCTAATGGGCTCAAAAGAAGGAATTATGCACATATCCATGGCCTTTTTAAATAAGGGTGATGGTGTCTTGATCCCAAACCCCGGCTACCCGAGCTATGCTTCGGTAGGAAATTTGATGGAAGCAAAAGTAATTACTTATAATCTAAGCGACGCGAACAACTGGCGACCCAATTATGAAGAACTTGAAAAACAAGATCTGAGTGATGTGAAGATCATGTGGTTAAATTACCCACACATGCCTACGGGTGCTACTGCTAAAAAAGACGATTTTAAAGAAGCCGTTGCCTTTGCAAAAAAGCACAATATCTTAATCGTAAACGACAATCCCTACAGCTTTGTATTAAATGATAATCCGCTAAGCATTTTAGAAGTTGAAGGTGCCAAAGATGTTGCCATAGAACTAAATTCATTGAGCAAGACATTTAACATGGCCGGATGGCGTGTGGGAATGGTTGTTGGGGAAGCCTCAATCATTAAAACCATTTTACAGGTGAAAAGTAATATGGACTCGGGCATGTTTTTAGGCATTCAAAAAGGAGCCATCGCTGCATTACAGAGTCCGGATCGTTGGTTTGAAGAGCTAAATGAAACCTATGTAAAGCGAAGAAAGATCGTTTGGCAAATATTTGATGCACTACAATGTTCATACAACAAAGAAAGTGCGGGATTATTTGTTTTGGCAAAACTACCCAAAGGGGAAAATTCTATTGAATTTATCGATAAGCTACTGCATGAAAAAGAAGTATTCATCGCACCAGGAACCATATTTGGCAGCAATGGAGAAGGCTACATCAGAGCATCGCTTTGTGTTTCGGAGAAACTCTTGATGGAAGTGTTAAATCGTTTATCAACAGTAAAGATCTAAGCATGGAAAAACTGGCAGTAATAGGTTTAGGTTTGATTGGAGGCTCAATGGCTTTGGATTTAAAAAAGCGATTGAACTATGAGGTTTATGGGATTGATAAAAACCCTGATCACATCAAAAAAGCCCTGGAATTAGGGGTGATAGATAAAGAAGCTGACTTTTCTGAGCTGGCAGAAGTGTCTGTTGTGATCGTTGCCGTTCCTGTAGATAAAATTGCAGAAGTAAGCATAAAAGTCTTGGATGTCATCTCAGAGGGCACTTTAGTTTTTGATGTAGGTTCGGTAAAAAACAATATTTGTGAGGCTTTGAAAACGCATCCAAAACGCGAAAATTTTGTTGCAGCGCACCCATTGGCAGGAACTGAATTTTCCGGACCTGAAGCCGCAATATTAAATTTGTTTGATGAGAAAGTTGCCATAATTTGCGAGTCGGAAAAAACAAATTGGGAAACTTTAGACAAAGCAATCAGCCTGTTTAAGCAATTAAATATGCGAATTAAAATGATGCCTCCCGTGGAACACGACAGACATGTGGCTTATGTATCACACCTTTCTCACGTAAGTTCATTTATGCTTGGAAAAACCGTTTTGGAAATTGAAAAAAACGAACAGGCTATTTTTGACATGGCAAGCACCGGATTTGCCTCAACAGTACGTCTGGCAAAAAGTGCGGCAAATACATGGACTCCTATTTTTCTTCAGAACAAAGAAAATATCATTAAATCTCTTGAGGGATACATTAAAAATTTAGTGGAGTTCAAATCATTTATTGAAACAAACGATAAAGAAATGCTGAACAAAACAATGGACGGCACAAATTACATCAAGACCATTTTAGATGGCATAACACCGAACAAAAAGTAATAACTAGTAAACAACAGAATCATGGAAATAACAAAAGACAACAGAAAATGGTTAGACAATTTGGGTTTATCACACCCTGTTGTTATTGCCGGCCCTTGTAGTGCAGAAACAGAAGAACAAGTACTAAAAACGGCACATGCATTAAAAGATACCGACACCAATATTTTTAGAGCAGGTATCTGGAAACCAAGAACCCGTCCGGGAGGATTTGAAGGTGTAGGAGAAAAGGGTTTGCCATGGTTACAGCGTGTCCGTGAAGAAACGGGATTTAAAATTACAACTGAAGTTGGTAATGCCGACCACGTAGAAAAAGCATTAAAACACGATGTGGATATTTTATGGATCGGAGCAAGAACTACGGTAAATCCATTTGTTGTTCAGGAAATAGCAGATGCTTTAAAAGGAGTAGACAAACCCGTGTTGGTTAAGAATCCTGTAAACCCCGATCTAGCTTTATGGTTAGGAGGAGTAGAACGTATTAAATCTGCAGGAATTTCACAACTTGGGGTTATCCACAGAGGATTTTCATCGTACAAGTCATTAAATTACAGAAACAAACCAAAATGGCATATTGCTATTGAGTTGAAAAAAGAATTTCCTGACTTACCTTTAATTTTAGATCCTTCACATATTTGTGGACGTAGAGATACCATCTTAGATGTTTCTCAAACCGCTTTAGATTTAAATTACGACGGATTTATGATCGAAACTCATATTGATCCGGATAATGCTTGGAGTGATGCGAAACAACAAGTTACGCCCACACATCTGAAACAAATTATCGAAGATCTAGTCATTCGTAAGAAAAGTAGTTCAGAAGAAACCTTCCAACAGAAATTAAGTATCTACCGAAATGATCTGGACATATTAGACAATGATCTAATCGCATTACTGAAAAACCGAATGGACATTTCAGGTCAGATCGGTACTTTAAAACGAACAGAAAACGTTGCTATTTTACAAAGTTCCCGATGGGAAGAAATATTGACTTCCATGATCGCAGAGGCAGATAAAAAAGGTTTAAACAAAGAGTTTATCACCGAAATATTTAAAGCCATTCACGTAGAATCAATTAAGACTCAACACGAAACGAAATAATCCAAAAAAAAGCCACTTAAAAAAGTGGCTTTTTTTTTGTTACTCAACCAAATCGATAACGATACCCTCTTCGGTTTTAGTTGCTTTAGTGAGGCCTAACTTACCCAAAGACTTTATTCCCTTATCCCACTTTTTGTTGCTCAACTGAGTAAGGGTTTTAAGCTCATTCAAATCCATAGATTTTCTTTCACTAAGAATATCAAAAATAACTTTCTCATGATCCTTTAGGTCCAAAGGTTGGTTAGAATCAAATTTCTCGGGACGCATTTGTGGGAAGAACAATACTTCCTGAATAGAGGACTGATTGGTTAACAACATCGTTAAACGATCGATACCTATCCCCATACCTGAGGTAGGAGGCATTCCGTATTCCAGAGCTCTCAAGAAATCCTGATCGATAAACATCGCTTCATCATCTCCTTTAGCAGATAAAGCCAATTGCTCCTCAAAACGCTCACGTTGATCGATCGGGTCGTTTAATTCTGAATAGGCATTGGCAATTTCTTTACCATTTACCATTAATTCAAAACGCTCCGTTAATTCCGGGTTATCGCGGTGTACTTTACACAAAGGAGACATCTCTTTTGGATAGTCGGTAATGAAAGTTGGTTGGATGTAGTGTGGTTCACATTTCTCTCCGAATATCTCATCAATCAATTTTCCTTTACCCATGGTGTCATCCACCTCAATGCCTAAGTTTTTACAAGCTTCTCTCAACTGAGCTTCATCCATCCCCGAAACATCAATTCCGGTATGCTCTTTAATGGCATCTATCATGGTGACACGAGCAAAAGGAGCTTTAAAACTAATCTCCTTATCCCCCATTACAACATCCGTTTTACCATTCACATCCATTGCTACACGTTGAATCATTTGCTCGGTAAAGTCCATCATCCAGTTGTAGTCTTTGTAAGCTACATAGATTTCCATCACGGTAAATTCCGGATTATGCGTACGATCCATTCCTTCGTTACGGAAGTCTTTGGCAAATTCGTACACCCCGTCAAAACCACCTACGATCAATCTTTTCAAATACAATTCATTGGCAATTCTCAAATACAAAGGAATGTCAAGAGCATTGTGATGTGAGATAAAAGGACGCGCGGAAGCTCCACCGGGAATTGGTTGAAGTATCGGTGTTTCAACTTCCAAATAATCTCTTTCGTTAAAAAAAGCACGCATGCTATTTATGATCTTGGTACGTTTAATGAAAGTCTCTTTTACACCTTCGTTTACAACCAGGTCAACATAACGCTGACGGTAACGTAATTCCGGATCGTTAAAAGCATCATGTACTTTTCCGTCATCGTCGGTTTTAACCACAGGAAGAGGTTTTAACGATTTAGAAAGTACCGTAAAGTTTTTTACCAATACTGAAATTTCACCTACCTGAGTTTTAAAAAGTTCTCCCTCAACACCTATAAAATCACCCATGTCGAGTAATTTTTTAAAGACATCGTTGTACATTATTTTGTCTTCTCCACTACAAATTTCATCACGGTTAAAGTACAATTGTAAACGACCTTCGGCATCCTGCAACTCGGCAAAAGATGCCTTCCCCATGATACGACGACTCATCAGACGCCCTGCCAAGCATACCTTTTTCCCTTCTTCGTAATTCTCCTTACAATCTGTGGTGTAAGCACTAACGTTATA
>JANXFM010000062.1 GCA_024959975.1 Flavobacteriales bacterium | reverse complement strand
TATTGAAGTTTTTTGATACTCAGGTCGATTTTAAACAACGCATAAAATTATTATCTGAAGAAACGACCCTTTTAAAAGGTGAGTTGAGTTTTATGGTTTGCAACGATGTTATGTGCTTACCACCGGAATGGGTAGACATTGAAGTGGTATTGCCGGCAGCCGAGAAAGTCAGCCTGGGTACACAAGCAAAAAATGAGGGTATTTGGAGCATATTTTTAATTGCCTTTTTAAGTGGTTTTGTAGCCCTGTTAACACCTTGTGTATTCCCAATGATACCAATGACGGTAAGCTTTTTTACCAAGCAAAGTAAAAATAAAGCTGCCGGAATACGTAATGCCATTGTTTATGGTCTTTCTATTATTGGTATTTATGTGATTTTAGGTGTAGCGGTTTCGGCAATTTTTGGTGCTGATGCCCTGAACAATATGGCAACCAATGTTTACTTTAACATTGGCTTCTTCTTATTGCTTGTCATTTTTGCTGCCTCATTCTTAGGGGCATTCGAAATTACGGTGCCAAATTCATGGATCAACAAAGCTGATTCAGCTTCAGATCGTGGCGGTTTACTCGGGATTTTCTTTATGGCATTTACATTAGCCCTGGTTTCTTTTTCCTGTACGGGACCTATTGTGGGAACCTTACTTGTAGAGGCTGCTTCCGGAGGTTCTTATGTGGGGCCGATTGTTGGGATGTTTGGTTTTTCTCTGGCTATTGCACTGCCCTTTGCATTCTTTGCGGCATTCCCGGGATGGTTAAATTCATTACCGAAATCGGGCGGTTGGCTAAACTCCGTAAAAGTGGTTTTAGGGTTCTTAGAATTAGCCCTTGCGTTTAAATTCTTATCGAATGCCGATCTGGTTTTACAGACGCACCTTTTAGAAAGAGAAGTTTTCATTGCTATTTGGATTGTCATTTTTGCTCTGCTTACGATGTACTTATTAGGAAAATTGAAATTATCTCACGACAGTGATCTGCCTTATGTTTCAGTATCACGACTATTTATGGCTACACTAACCGGAGCCTTTACCGTGTACATGATTCCCGGATTATGGGGAGCACCTTTAAAAATAATTAATGCTTTTCCGCCACCAATGCACTACAGCGAGTCGCCGTATGGTGTTGGTAATACTCAGAGTGGAGTTATGGTTTCAGCACATTCTGAAGAAGAAGGGCAACATTTAGGCCCTCAGGGAATTATGGTGTTCCACGATTATGAAACAGGATTGGAACATGCACGTATGGTTAATAAACCGGTTATGTTAGACTTTACGGGTTGGGCTTGTGTGAATTGTCGTAAAATGGAAGAGCAGGTATGGTCAGATTCGGAAGTGAAGAATATCTTGTCGGAGGACGTGGTGTTGATCTCTCTTTACGTGGATGAACGTACAAAATTACCTGCTACGGAACAGTATGAAACTACGATTGCCGGTAAGGTGAAAAAGGTCAGAACCGTTGGTGATAAGTGGACAGTGATGCAAGCAGAACGATACAAAATAAATTCTCAGCCTTATTATTTGGTTTTGGACCATGATGAAATCCCTTTAATTGAAGCTGCTAATTATCAAGATCATGGTAGCGTAGAGGTGTTTAAAGATTGGTTGAAGAGAGGTCTAGAAGCGTTTGAAAAATAGCTTTCAGCTTTAATCCTCCTCATAAAATGGGGAGGTGTCACGAAGTGACAGAGGGGGAATCCAATCATTATTAATTAGTCATTAATCAGAATGAGTACCGTTCGGAAAGAATTTTTAGAAGCACAGGAAGTTCTTGCTTCTTTTGTAGCAGACGATAAAAACATTCAGGCTATTGAAAAGGCGGGTGCTTTAATCGTTGAGTCCTTTAAAAATAGAGGTAAACTCATAAGCTGTGGTAACGGAGGCTCTATGTGCGATGCCATGCATCTGGCTGAAGAGCTTTCCGGACGCTTTAGAGCTGACAGGCCCTCACTTCCGGCTCTGGCTATTTCTGATCCTTCACACATTTCTTGTGTCCTAAACGATTATGGAGCTGATTCTATTTTTTCACGTTATGTGGAGGGCGTGGGTTTTGCCGGTGATATTCTTGTAGCTATTAGCACAAGTGGAAACTCTGCCAATGTGATTAAGGTTGCCAAAGTAGCTAAAGAAAAAGGAATGAAAGTGATTGCCCTTACCGGAAAAACAGGAGGAGATCTGGCTGCTCATGCCGATATTGAAATTCGTGCGCCACATTCTAAATATGCCGACCGTGTTCAGGAGATTCACATTAAAGTGATTCATTCCTTGATTCACTACATTGAGCAGAAGTTATTTTAGTTGAAAGTTAAATTTGTCAATTATCCATCATTAATTAATAATTAGTCATTAATCATTAATCACCTGTTTCGTAGACTTCAAAGTTCAGATGCTGTGAGCTTTTTATTAGAAAGACCTTCTCTAAGAGCTTACAAATAATTTTTGCAGATTTCTCTGAATTATTCGCAAGAGGCAAGAAGTAATAAGCAACTTCTTCATCGGTATCTGCAGCAGGAGTAGAATCAAATTTGAAATGTGAGTGCGTAAATCGATCCAGAGCATCTTTATCTTCTTTTACATCGAAACAGATTGCTAAAACAATTCCAAATTCACCATTTTCGGCTTTACATTCCTCAGCCATATTTCTATTGATAATCTGTAGGATCTCTTCTTCTTTATGGAGAATGGAAATGATGAACGCTTCGTTTTCTTTTCGATATCCTGCCATTGCAATATCAATGACTTCTATGAGTTGTGAAGGAATATTCATGATTTACGGAATAGAGTAATGAGTTGATTGGCTGCAACAAAGGGACTTATTTCCCCAAGGGCAACCTCTTTTTCTAAATGTGCTAATTCAGCTTTTACCTTTGGGTTTTCGTAAAAGTAGTTTTCCAAATGCTCCAGAATGCTTTCGTGCAACCAAAATTGCGCTTGTTTTTTTCTATTTTCTTCAAAGTAATCGTTTGTTACACCATGATTCACAAAAGAAGAAATGGTTTCCCAAATCTCTGTTATTCCCTGGTTTTCGTACGACGAACAGGTAAGCACCTTTGGAATCCAATGATTGCTTTTAGCAGGAAAGAGGTGTATGGCTCTTTTGTAATCGCCTACAGCAGTTTTACTTCGATTTAAATTATCGCCATCGGCTTTGGTAATGGCAATTGCATCTGCCATTTCCATAATCCCTCGTTTAATACCCTGAAGTTCGTCTCCTGCACCTGCAAGCATTAATAAAAGGAAGAAATCTATCATGGAATGAACGGCAGTTTCCGATTGTCCAACGCCCACCGTTTCTACGATGATGACTTCGTAGCCTGCTGCTTCACAAAGCAAAATACTCTCTCGGGTTTTACGGGCTACACCGCCTAAAGATCCCGCATTTGGTGAAGGTCGGATGAAAGCCAGAGCATCTTTACTCAATTCTTCCATGCGAGTTTTGTCACCTAAAATACTTCCTCGACCTTGTTCGCTACTTGGGTCAATAGCCAAAACGGCGACCTTTTTACCCATGGAGGTAATCAGCTTACCGAAACTTTCGATGAATGTACTTTTTCCAACACCCGGAACCCCCGTAATACCAATGCGAATTGATTTACCCGTTTTCGGCATGCATTTTTCCAGGATCTGTTGTGCTAATTCCTGATG
>JANXFM010000055.1 GCA_024959975.1 Flavobacteriales bacterium | reverse complement strand
TAATCATATCTTTTTCAAAATCTCCACGAAGCTCAAACAAGGGACCAAAACCAACCTCTTTCTTCTTATAATCTACAAAACCCATTACCAAAGGAACATTAGCTCCCATTGCAATGTGATAAAAACCGGTCTTCCACTTAGGCACCCACGAACGGGTTCCTTCAGCAGGTACGGCAACAATCATTTCTTCACTTTCTTTAAGTGTTAAAATCATTGCCTCTACCACTCCATGATTTTTTGAACGATCAACTGGTACACCTCCCGTGGCTTTAAAAAACAAATTCATCGGAAAAAAGAACCAACTTTTCTTAATGAAATAATTCAACTTTAAATCGACTGAATTAAAGGCCGCTAATGCAAAAGGGAAATCCCAATTGGAAGTGTGTGGTGCACATACCAAAACCGCTTTCTTAACTCCGGTAGGCACCTCACCAACCATTTTCCAACCCATCATTTTAAGAAACAGCTTACTCAACAACTTCTTCATCTGAAAAAAAACTCGGTTTAAATCCTATTAAATACACCGTATCAACTGCTCTTGTAAAAGCAGTATACAACCATCTTAAATAATCCTTATCTACGGTAGATTCGGGTAAATACCCTTGTTCTACAAACACATTCTTCCACTGCCCACCCTGCGCCTTATGACAGGTAATTGCATAGGCAAACTTCACCTGAAGCGCATTAAAATAAGGATCGGCTTTTATGGCCTGGAAACGCTTATACTTCGTCTTAATATGAGCATACTCCCGTTCTACAGATTTGTACAATCGATTGCCATCTTCATAACTCATCGAAGGTCGATCCACATAGATGCAGTCCAACAGTAGGAATGTTTCAAACTCCGGCTCATCCGGATAATCCACTAAATTCACCTCTGCTTTGGCAAAACGAAATCCGTGTCGCTCTTCAGTTGTTAGAATTCGCTTTACAGAAATTTGATCGCCATTGGCAATAAAACCTGCCTTAGACTCCTTTGGCAAACAGAAATAATTATTCTTCACCACCATCAAATGGTCTCCGGAAGTAATTTCATCCTCATACCAAAGTATGCGATTGCGAATTTGCTGATTGTAAATATTAGCCCTTTTATTCGAACGCAAAACGACAACCGAGTCCTCCATGGCATTGCCCGAATAAGCAGAACTCAAAGCATCTTCGAGCTCATGCTTTTCTGCCAGACGAATGACATCCGGATAAAGATCAAAAATGGGCTTGTAATTAATCTGATCGGCATCCAAAAGCTGTCTTAAAGAAGTTGCATTACTCAAGATTCCCGACTCTTTTGCCTGTCGCACAACCTCTCTCAACTCCACGTGATAAACCTCCTTGAAATAGCGCATTTTCAACTCTTCGGGGATTAAAGCAGGACTCATTGTTAGACCCACAGGAGGTAGCTGTGCCACATCACCGATTAAAAGCACCTTACAATTCATCCCCTGATCTGAAAAGCGAATTAAGTCATCCAACAAAGCATTTCCACCAAAAGCATTATCGGTTTGATTCCCGATCATTGAAGCCTCATCAACAATGTAAATGGTATTACTGGCTTTATTTTTTTGAAGTTCAAAACTCAGGGAGCCCGACTTCACTTTCGGATAATAAATATGCTTGTGGATGGTAAAAGCTTTTCGCTTAGTATACGCACTTATCACTTTGGCGGCTCTACCGGTTGGTGCCAGCAACACCGACTTGCGATTGTATTTCGCTAATGAAGCGATCAAAGATTGAATTAAAGAAGTCTTCCCGGTACCCGCATATCCTTTTAGTACAAAAAGTTGATGCGGATCTTTATCCAATAAAAATCCAGCTACTTCGTTTATCAATAGAATTTGATCTGCAGTAGCCTGATGGGGGAAATTACGCAACAGATCCCCTTGGAGTTCCTTTATTTTTATGTTTGATGTCAAGACTTCAAAGGTATGCATTCAGCCCCTCGAAAAAAAATGAGAATCAGGTAAAAAAATTGTAGATTTGCCCATAATAAAAAGACCAAATTAAACTATGGAAAAAGGTATTCGCATTGGACTTTGGGTTTTAGTCGTTGGATTGAGTTACGCACTCTACACTGCTATTATGAACCCTATTCGTTTTAATAAAGAAAGAAAAAATCGCTCTGCTGATGTTATCGAAAGATTAAAAGACGTTCGTAAAGCACAAATAGCATTTAGAGAAGTAAATCGCTACTACGCCTCTAATTTCGACGAGTTAATTCCATTAATCGACACAGGAGAGTTTACCATTGTGCAACGACGTGATGAGGAATTAAAATACTACAACAAAATATACCGAGAGTACCAGCTTAAGGATACAACCTACATAGACACTTTAGGTTTCGCCAGTATCAAAGACTCTATTTTCGGTGCCGATTACAATTTGGAAAATCTACGTTTAATACCACATGCCGAAGGAACAGAATTGGAACTTAGAGCAGGTAAAATCAAGTCAGGAAAACTTACCGTACAGGTTTTTGAAGCAAAAGCTCCAAAACAAGAATATTTAAAAGGTTTAGATAAAGATCTCGTAAAGAATGCAGCTAAAGATTTAGTGGTAGGCTCTATGACCTCTGCAAAAATTAACGGTAATTGGGAGTAAGATAAAAGCAACACTCAGTCATATCGACCCCCATTTGGAGCTTAACAAATCAGCTTCATGCCACTTGTCTATTCAGGTTCATTTGGATGGATTTTCTTTTGCCATTCTCAATATTCGCGAGCAAAAATACATTGCACTTGAATATTACGACATACAAAACTGCAGCACTTACAGTGACTTAGCCGAACAAGTCGATAAAATAATAGCACAACAGGAACTATTACAACAAAATTTCGCTTCCACTTCTGTTAGTATGGCACATACCCTAAACACCCTAACCCCAAAAGCACTCTACGACGATGCCCATGGGAAAGAAATATTAGGATTTAACCAAGCTGTATTGCAAAACGAAGAAGAAACGAGTGACTGGCTTGCATCCATACAAGCATACAATTCATACCTTATCCCTGAAGAATTAGAGCGCTGTTTCAACAAACACTTCCCGAATCTAAAATGGAAACACGATAGCAGCATTCTTATCGAAAGCTTACTTCATCAATTTAAGTTACAGGAAGGAGAAAAGATGTACTTATCGGTACAAAACAAATATTTTGAACTCACTATTCTAGAGGGTAAAAAGCTTAAATTTTTTAACAGCTTTTCCTATAAAGCTGCCGAAGACCTAATCTACTACCTCCTGTTTACCTGCGAGCAATTAAACTTGAATCCCGATCAGACCCCGCTCATCATTTCCGGCGAAATTGAACAAGATTCAGAAGTTTATAAATTGCTTTATCGCTATGTTCGAAACATTAGTTTTACCAAACGAAATCCGAATTACAAATACAGCTTTGTATTCGACGAAGTAAAGGAACACTACTACTACAAACTATTGAATCAGCACCTATGCGTATCGTAAGTGGAACACACAAAAGCAAGAGAATAACTGCCCCAAAAAACTTACCTGTTCGCCCTACAACCGATATGGCAAAAGAGAGTCTGTTCAATATTTTAAATAACAACTACTATTTTGATGAGATTCGGGTACTCGATCTATTTAGTGGTACAGGAAACATCAGTTATGAATTTGCTTCGCGTGGAACAGAACAAATACTAAGCGTAGATCAAAACTTTCATTGCATACGTTTCATTCAGCAAACAGCAAAAGAATTGGGTTTTGATACCATCTCAACCATTAAGGCAGATGTATTTGAATTTCTCGAAAAACACAGTCAGGAACACGACATCATTTTTGCCGATGCACCCTATGAGCTCGAAGGCTTGGATAAAATTGTTGAAACCATTTTCGCAAAAAACATCCTCTCAAAAGACGGTGTACTTATCCTCGAACATGCTAAAGAACAAGACTTCTCTGAGCTTCCATTTTTCGCAAACAAAAGACGCTACGGGAATGTGAATTTTAGCTTTTTTGAGCATCCACAAACGGATGAATAGTACTTGAAATGCCTAAAATAAAGACCTAACTATCTTATCCGTAGCTCCGGCTTTATTTTGCACATAATTGGCACTTTTTTCTTTCAACTCATCCCATCTGTCTTGGTGGGTCAGTAAACGATCACATTGAGCGATTAACTCTTGAGCAGATTTTATTTCTATGGCTACACCCAATTCTTTCATATCTGTTGCCTCTTGAAATTTTTCATTTTCAGGACCTATAAAAATTGGCATACCAAAGGTCGCTGCTTCTAAGGTATTATGAATCCCCTTTCCAAAACCACCACCTATGTAAGCAACATCAGCATAGGCATATAAAGAGCTTAACAGACCAATATTATCGATAATAAGCACCTGAGCTGATTTCGCATTTTGCATGTTAGCATCGCTGTATCGAAGTACTTCCAACTCAATTTGAGATTCTAATTTGTCAATGGCCGATTTATGAATTTCATGGGGAGCGATAACATATTTAAAGCGATCGCCATAATGTTTAATGAATTCTAAGATCATCTCCTCACCCTTTGGCCATGTACTACCAGCAATAAATAGTGGGGTCTCGTCTTTAAAACGCTCTAGTACAGGCAACTGCTTTGTACTTTTAGTAATATCTAAAACCCTATCAAAACGCGTATCCCCAACATTGCTTACCTGAGTGATATTTTGAGTTAGCAACATGTATTTAGAATCTTCATTTTGAACAAAGAAATGGTCAATTTTTGAAAGGATTTTTAACATCCACTGCCCTTTTCTTTTAAAGAAATAGTGATTATTCCTAAAGATGGCAGAAATGACATAATGCTTAAGATTTCTTTGCTGAAGTTCATTTAAATAATTCGCCCAAAAATCGTATTTCACGAAAAAAGTAAAAGCAGGATTAACGAGCTCTAAAAATCGGGAAGCATTCTTTTGAGTGTCTAGTGGAAGATAGCAAACATAATCTGCCAGTGGGTAATCTTTTCGGACTTCATATCCCGAAGGAGAATAAAAAGTAACTAAGATCTTATAGCTGCTAAAATCATTTTTAATGACTTCTATAAGCGGCCTGGCTTGTTCAAACTCCCCTAAAGAAGGAGCATGAATCCAAATAATCTCTTCCCGTTTAGAAAGCTTTTGTTCTAAATACTCAAACGTATTTTTTCTACCCTCTACCAAAAGCTTTGCTTTATGATTTTTAAGAGCTGCAATTTGTACGGCTTTGCCATACAACTGTATTCCGATATTATAGAGCTTGGGAATCAATAATAATAGTATTGGTTATCCGATTTTTCGTACAACGGGAACGTCCATCCGAACTTCAATCCGCTTAACAAATCTACCCTTTTATCTTTATAGGCCGTTTGAGTGTTATAATCATACTGACGAACGTCTTGCGTAAAGGCTTGGATAAATTCTACACCCACAAAGAAATTAATTTTGTGATTGTTCGAGAAATGACGGTAACCCACAAACTGACTCGTGCTAAAACCCATACACAAACGGTCGTAACCCTTGCGCATATCAGCATTTAACTGCGGTGATTGATTACCAATATCCTCAATTCGAATTTTGTGATAAATATATCCCAAACCTCCCTGAAAAAAAATCCCGGAATTTTCATTAGGACCTAAAACAGGAACAATCTTTCCTAATACCACCTGAGCTTGTGCCCCTCTTTCCCAAAAACGTATCGTAGCCGTATGCCCGTATACATCAATAATATCCAGAGAATCGGCAGTGATAATATCAATGATATTGTCTTCTTTAACATTTGAGCCTGCTAATGTAGCTGCGTCAAAACCCCAGTAAAAATTCTTCTCATTTTTCATTTGAAAGCCCATTCCAAACATAGAGCTGGCTCCAAAACGATCCACCAGATCCCCTCCCGGAATATGAAACCCGGCATTTAAATTAAGCATGGAAATGCGAATTTTACTTTCTGTAATGTCTTCCTGTGCAAAAAGAGAGAACTGAAACCCTAAAAGAACCAGGAAAAGTTTATTTGCTTTCATACATAGATCTATTCTGCTAAAATAAAAATAATTCACACCATTTAACTAACAAATAGAATTAGATAATATTGTGTGCAAAATGTATCTTTGTCCCAAAATAAAATTTAAATCTATGGAAAATATAACAGCTTACATTGAACAGCACAAAGATCGATTCTTAGAGGAATTGATGGATCTATTACGAGTACCTTCTATCTCTGCAGACCCAAAGTATAAAGATGACGTTTTAAAAACCTCCGAAATTGTTAAAACTCGTTTATTAGAAGCCGGTGTTGACCATGCAGAAATTTGTGAAACACAGGGTTATCCGATTGTTTACGCAGAAAAAATGATTGATCCTTCTTTGCCAACGGTATTGGTTTACGGTCACTATGATGTACAACCTGCCGATCCATTAGAATTATGGACAAGTGGTCCGTTTGAGCCTGTTATTAAAAAAACAGACTTACACCCTGAGGGAGCTATTTTTGCCCGTGGTTCCTGCGATGACAAAGGTCAGATGTACATGCATGTAAAGGCTTTTGAATTGATGATGAACACGGACACACTTCCGTGTAACGTGAAATTCATGATTGAAGGTGAAGAAGAAGTAGGTTCGGAATCTTTAGAAGGTTTTGTGAAAGAGAATCGTGAGAAGCTAGCTTCTGATGTTATCCTGATCTCTGATACGGGAATATTGGCTAACGATATTCCATCCATCACAACCGGCTTACGTGGATTGAGCTATGTAGAAGTAGAAGTTACAGGACCTAACCGCGACTTACACTCCGGATTGTATGGTGGAGCCGTAGCAAACCCAATTAATATTCTTACTCAGATGATTGCTTCTCTACAAGATGAGCAAAACAGAATTACCATTCCCGGTTTTTACGATAATGTAGAAGTACTATCTACAGAAGAAAGAGCAGAAATGGCCAAAGCACCTTTTAGTTTAGATGCATACAAAACTGCACTTGACTTAAGTGATGTTCATGGAGAAGAAGGTTACACGACTATGGAGCGTAACTCTATCCGACCAACTCTCGATGTAAATGGTATTTGGGGTGGTTACACAGGAGAAGGCGCAAAAACAGTTATTGCGTCTAAAGCTTATGCTAAAATTTCTATGCGTTTAGTTCCGGGTCAAGACCCCGACAAGATCACAAAATTGTTTTGTGATCATTTCAAAAATATTGCACCGAAGTCAGTAAAAATAAAAATTACACCTCATCATGGCGGCATGCCTTATGTTTCGCCTACCGATGATTATGGCTACAAGGCAGCAAGCATGGCTATGGAAGACTCTTTTGGTAAAAAACCAGTACCTGTGCGTAGTGGTGGTAGTATCCCTATTGTAGCCTTGTTTGAACAAGAACTAAAAATAAAATCCATTCTTTTAGGTTTCGGTTTAGACTCTGATGCAATTCATTCGCCAGATGAACACTATGGAATATTCAACTACTTTAAAGGGATAGAAACGATTCCTCGTTTCTACAAACACTTTACAGATTTGAAAAAATAAAGGATTAAAACCTCTCGAATATTCGGGAGGTTTTTTACATTTCATTTAGTGACACAACCTAACATCTCAAGAGAAATAAATTTCATATTATCTTTGAACCATGAAAATACTAAAATGGATCCCTCTCTTTTGTTCAATTTTGCTTTATGGGCAAAAGGACACTGTATCTCAAAAAGATATTGAAATCAACATTGACACCCTATGGTATAAAAATGCACACAACTCTTTTAATGATAATGATGATTTAACTTTATTGGGACATAATCCTTTCGAAGCATCTATTTTAAGCAACTTCGGCACTCCATTAATTCCATTTTGGTGGAAGTCTTCAAATAGTTCTGAACTGAAAATAGGTGATCGATTATTAGATTCAAAAATTAAATATCCATTTTACACATCTGTATTCGATCAAAACTTTCCACATACCAAGATCATCTACGCTCAAACCTATTCTGAGGGACAAAGATTAAATATACTTCATACACGCAGCTATAAATATGGGTCTTTATCGTTAGACTATGATCGCCTTGTTTCCAAAGGCTACCTATGGCACGAAAAAAATAAACATACGCGTTTTACTTTTCAGGGAAACTTCAAACATCCTAAAATTCCATACAGATCACAGTGGCGTATTCATACCTTTAAAAATGAATCCGAATGGAACGGAGGTGTAAGTGATGACAGCTTATTTTCATCAGGCTCACAAAATTATTGGGAGCTGCTGCCGGTAAATTGGGTGAACCTGAAAACCGAAATCAAACACAAAGGATTCGACTGGAAACATTCATATGCTTTTTCGGAGAAAACTAACATCGAATACGAGATCAATTTATCACAAGACTCTTTATTTTACGAAGGATTGCAAGATGACACCCTCTTTTACCCGATGCGGTTAGATTCGGCAACAGCATTCCACAGAGCATACACAAATGTGAATCACTCCCTAAAATGGAAGCAACAGATCAACGAGGATAAAAATGCTACACTCGGGGTAAAACATCAAAATTTTAAACAACAAGAATTGGGAGTAAATCAATGGATTATCTTTACTTCACTACATTCGAAATTCTTTAAGAATACTATTTATCTCGCTTACGGAAAAGACGGAATAAACAGCCATAGCCTTAGTGCCAACTACAAACAACAGATCAACTTTTTAGGCATAAAGAATCAGTTTAAAATAGCCTACGAAAAAACGCTTCCCAATTGGATGAAGCAGAATAATTACTACCTCAACTCGGAACCTTACCATAACTATACACCAGAATTCATCACCCCATCTATTGATCAATATGTAGCATGGGATATGAATTTTGGAAAAAATCTATCCCTGCATCATTCCTATCATAATATTGACAACTACAATTATTTTAATGCAGAAGCTGTTTCGGCAACATCTGAAACGACAATACAAGTATTTCAAAGTCGTTTAATTCATCATCTTACTGCCGGGAAATGGCATTGGAGAGGAGATGCAGCCTACCAGAACAGCTCAAGCGATAGCATCCCATTAGCAAACTTACTACTCAACCAAAAGATTTACTGGCAAGGCAAGGTTTTTAAAGAAGCTACCGAAGCACAAATTGGCGTGAGAGCTTTGTACAGATCAGCTCATCCCGGGATGACTTACGCCCCTATTTTAGGTGATTTCTACATAAATCCATTGAATCAAACCAATGCAAGTTTAAGATGTGATCTTTTCGCCAACTTCCAAATTCAAACGATAAAAGTATATGTTGCTTACGAACATTTCAATTCACTTTGGCAAGGAGAGCAGTATATCTTAAAACCTTACCCAATGGCTAAACCCACTTTTAGGTTAAGCCTAATCTGGAATTTTTATGATTAAAAAAAGCCTTCCGTATAAAGGGAAGGCTTTTTCTTCTATTTCGTTCTAACGAGAATCTCATCAATCATTCCGTAATCTTTAGCTTCAGAAGAAGTCATCCAATAGTCTCGATCACCATCTTTCCACACTTCTTCATACGGTTTCCCCGAATGGTCGGAAACAATCGTGTATAATTCCTTTTTCAGTTTTTGGATCTCACGGGCAGTAATTTCAATATCCGAAGCCTGACCTTGTGCTCCACCTAAAGGTTGATGAATCATTACCCGAGAATGTTTCAGTGCCGTACGCTTTCCTTTTGCTCCGGCACATAACAGTACTGCACCCATACTCGCTGCCATACCCGTGCAAATAGTTGCAACATCAGGAGCAATATACTGCATCGTATCGTAAATACCCAAACCTGCATAAACACCTCCACCCGGAGAATTTAAGTAAATCTGAATGTCCTTTTTGGCATCAACTGACTCCAAAAATAACAACTGTGCCTGAATAATATTTGCTACATAATCATTAATAGGAACACCCAAAAAGATAATGCGATCCATCATCAATCTCGAAAACACATCCATCGAAGCCACATTCATTTGGCGTTCCTCGATAATGGTTGGAGAAATGTAATTATTCATCATTGAAGTAAAAGAATCAACGGTAGTACTACTGATTCCCTGATGCTTAATAGCATATTTACGAAATTCGTCTTTTGAGAACATATTTAATTGTATTTTGAGATTATTGAATAGCTAAAGTAAAAAAAAGGCTCGTGAAACACGAGCCTTTTTT
>JANXFM010000063.1 GCA_024959975.1 Flavobacteriales bacterium | reverse complement strand
ACCAAGTTCCAGCAGGTGGAGGATGTATCTACGGAGATGCTTTCGGTTCTTGGAGCGATGGTTTTAACGCGGATAATTGTGTGCAATATGGTGGGTCACCTTGTTTAGAAGGTTGTATGGATGCAAATGCAACAAACTACGATGCTGCTGCATTAATTCAATCTACTGACCAGTATGGAAACCTATTGTGTGTGTTCGCGACTTGTGATGACACTCCAAACCTTGGATGTATTTACGCGGAATCTTTTGGTGCATATGCAGAAGGATTTGGTGCTGATCAATGTGAAACTTATGGTGGTACAGCATGTGCTGCATCGTCTGCGGGTTGTATCGATGTAAATGCAAGCAACTACGACGCAAGTGCAACGGAACAAGCCTTAGACCAATATGGAAATGTCTTGTGTGCATTCGCAAGTTGTGATGATGCTCCGTCTGACGGATGTAACTACACTGAACTTGGTTCTTTCGGTACGTACGATGAAGACTTTGGTCATGAATTATGTACAACTTACGGTGGAACTGCTTGTGGTGTAAGCGAAGTTATTATACCAGGTGGTTGTATGGATCCAGCGGCAACAGACTACGAAGCTGCGGCAACGGAACAAGCAGTTGACGAATGGAATAACCAATTGTGTACGTATGCAAACTGTGATGTTGTACCATCTACAGGATGTATGTATGCAACATCGTTTGCTCCTTATAATGACTACTTCGGTGCAGCTGACTGTGTAAACTACGGTGGAGAAGCTTGTACTGATGATTCAGAAGGATGTATGGATGCAAATGCAACAGTTTATGATGCAGATGCAACTATTCAAGCACTAGATCAATGGGGTAATATTGTATGTGCATTTGCATCTTGTGATGATATTCCTGATGCTGAAGGATGTATTTACGAAGCTGCCTACAGTGCATTCAGTGCTGACTTTAGTGCAGAGAACTGTGTGGAATACGGTGGAACAGCTTGTGAAGAAGTTGTAGCAACTGAAGGACCTACTTGTCAAACATTAGATTTACCTTCAGGTTGGTCTATGTTCTCGACGTACATGGTTCCTGCTGATTTAGATCTTGCATCTGTATTGGCTCCAATTATCGACAATGTGATCATCGCTAAGAATAACGATGGTGCTGCTTACTTGGTAGAATGGTCCTTTAACGGTGTAGGTGACTTAACCGTTGGTCAGGGTTACCAAATTAAGACAGATGCTGCTGTTTCATTAGAAGTTTGTGGTACCTACGCGGCTCCTGAAGCTAATGTAGTTGACATTTCAGCTGGTTGGAACATGATTGGTTACCTAAGAACTGAGCCAGCTGCGGCTGACGCAGTATTAGCTGACATCAATGCTTCAGGTAACTTAATCATTGCTAAGGATTACAATGGTGCTGCTTACTTACCTGAATGGGCATTTAACGGTATCGGTGATATGGTTCCTGGTCAAGGTTACCAGTTGAAAACTTCAACTGCTGATGTTCTTCAGTTCTTGTCTAACGACGCTTCTTACAGATTCGCTTCTGCAGAAGTTACTGAAAACAATGTATCTCACTTCGCTAAAGTTCCTGCTACAGGTAACAACATGACTGTTGTTCTTGAAGACGCTGCTTGGGATGTACTTCCTACAGAAGGTTCTGAGATCGCTGCATTTGATAATGCAGGTAATATGATCGGTTCTGCGATTTACTCTAGCCCAGTAACAGCTGTTACGGTTTGGGGTGATGACGCTACTACTTCATTTAAAGATGGTTTAGAAGTTTCTGAAGCAGTTTCTTTCAAGGTATGGACATCAGAGAAAGTTCTTGACTTTACAGTTAATGAATGGACTGAAGGTTCTTCTTCTTACAACGTAGACGCTATTAACGTGGCTTCTTCTATTGAAACTAATAATGTGATTGCAGACCTAAACTCTACTGAAAGAGTATTAGTGAAAGTGATAAACGTTTTAGGTCAAGAAGTAATCTTGAATAACGATTCATTCAACGGAAAAGTTCTATTCAACATTTATAATGATGGAACTGTAGAGAAAGTTGTTAAGTAATCAACACGCTAAATAAATTTAAAAAGGGCTTCGGAAACGGAGCCCTTTTTTTTATATAATTAGTCATCTCAAACCTGTTGAAGGATGTTTATTTTTGGATCCTGCCCTTCAGGCTACTAAAAGATAACACCTTATAGCTAATAATAAATGTTAAACAAAGAACTGGCTTGATTGAAAAAAATCACTACATTTATTAAGAATCTGTTAATTAGTTTAATTAAAAACATGTTATGAAAAAAATTAACTCAGTAGCATTAATTGCTATAGGCTTATGTCTTAGCCTTTCAATCAATGCTCAAACCCGCTACTTAGAAGACACCTTCACTGAGGTGTCAGTTACACCAAATGTCCATTATGGGACTAATATTGGGATTATCACCCAGGCTCCCGCTTCGGAAAATCTTTATCTAGACATTTACGAACCTACAGGAGATACCGAAACAAACAGACCCGTGGTAATTATGCTACATACCGGATCTTTCCTTCCTGCCATAGTAAATGGTCAGCCAACAGGTGATAAATCTGATAACGCCATCGTTGAAATATGTAAAAGATTCGCAAAAAAAGGATACGTTGCAGTAGCAGTTAATTACAGACTGGGATGGAATCCTGTTTCCGAATCAGAAGATGTACGTAGAAGTACATTAATTCAGGCAGCTTACAGAGGCTTACAAGATGTTAAAACTGCTGTACGTTTTTTAAGAAAAACTGCCGGTGAAGGAAATCCTTACGGAGTGGGAGATAAAATTGCTGTAGGTGGCTTTGGTACCGGAGGATATCTTTCTCTTGCTGTAGCAACTCTAAATGACTATGCATCTGAGCTATTAATGACAAAATTTATAGATACTTCTACCGGACAACCAATACCGTACATACATCCTTCTGTGTTTGGTAATTTCGAAGCTACGGATTATGGTTGGCATCCAACTATCGACCTAAATGGTGACAGTGTATTTCAGGATGTTCCGCTTTGTATTCCAAATCATGTTGGATACAACTCTGAGGTAGACATGGTATTTAATGCCGGTGGTGCACTTCCGGATATTTCCTGGTTGGAAGCAGGTGAAGTTCCTATTGCATCCATGCACAATATTGCTGATCCTGATGCTCCTTATGCAGAAGGAAATGTAATTGTTCCTACTACCGGTGAATTTGTTATTGTTGCACATGGATCTCAATTGGTACAGGAAGTTTCCGATAGTTTAGGTAACAATGATGTTTTTGATGGTTTATCCACCACAATTACTGATGCTACTTATAACAATGGGACCGGAGCTAATAATGCTACTGTTGCCGGGCATGCAGACTTACCGGGTTTATTCGGCATCATTACTCCTGCCCCTTCTGCTACACCTACTATTTGTGGTTTAGAAAAACAACAAGGTGCACCTTGGGATTGGTGGGATAATGCTACTTATGATGCACAAGCAAGCGCGTACCATGGGCAACTAGCTGGAGTTATGGGCTGTGTTGCTTTATTAGGTAGCCCAGATATGTCAGAAACCAAAGGATTGGCTTTTGCTGATATGCTTTCTGAATTCTTTACTCCTAGAGTATATGCTGCTTTAAATGCCGATGGTAACATTGAAACTGAAACCGTTGGGGCAAGTGAAATAAAAGAATTTCACCTTTCTATCTATCCTAATCCGGCAAAGGATGAGATGAGAATTTCTACAAACATTGAAATTAGCTCTTATGACTTATACGATCTAACAGGGAAACTTATCCTTACCAAATCGAACATTGGGTCAAATACGACATCAATTACTAGAAATGGCTTAAACAGTGGTTTGTACCTAAGCCGAATTACTGACATTAAAGGAAACTCAGTGGTTCGTAAAATTATTTTCGAATAGACCAATACACTTGAAAAAAAGGCTGCCTGTGGCAGCCTTTTTTTTTTATAGATACCCACACAGGATGAAATATTTATAAGCTATATTTATAGCCGCTCGTAAAGACTCTCAAAAAGCAGTAAATACAACTAAAAACTATGAAGCCATTATTCATGCCGCTGATAACAGAACACATAAAATTAATGCCATGATAAAAAATTTATTTAAGAATCTTTTTTTTATCACATTAGGTGTTATTGCTGCGGGTTTTGGGCTTAAAGGTTTCCTTCTTCCAAATGGATTTATTGATGGGGGTGTTACCGGTATTTCTCTTCTGGTTGAGGCTTTAACCGACTACCCTTTATCCCTGCTGATTGTCATTATAAACGCACCATTCATCATCCTTGGATATTTCCAATTGGGTAAACTATTTGTAATAAAAAGTATTGTTGCCATTGTAGGACTTGCATTTGCACTTTTGGTGATCGACTACCCAATAATTACCTCTGACAAACTACTTATAGCTGTTTTCGGAGGATTCTTTCTCGGTAGTGGAATTGGACTTGCCATTCGTGGAGGCGGAGTGCTTGACGGTACCGAAGTCCTAGCCATATATTTAACAAAAAAAACAGGTTTCACCATCGGTGATCTAATTTTGATCTTCAATATTGTCATTTTTGCCGTAGCTGCTTACCTACTATCCATTGAAACAGCAATGTATTCGATTCTTACCTACCTCACAGCATCTAAAACCGTAAACCTTGTGGTTGAAGGTGTTGAAGAGTATATTGGAGTAACTATTATCTCTAAACATAGTGAAGATATCCGTATTATGATCATTGAAAAAATGGGGAAAGGGGTAACCATTTACAATGGAAAAAGAGGCTTTGGAAAACGTGGAGAAAACCTAAACACAACAGATGTTATTTATTCCGTGATTACAAGACTTGAAATGAGTAAACTACAAAACGAAATTCAAAAAATAGACGCTAACGCCTTTATAGTAATGAATAAGGTGATGGACCTGCAGGGAGGTCATCTTCCTAGAAATAAATATTTCAGGAAGAACGAATCTATTATCTAATACAAAAGCAAACAAAAAATCCCTGCAAATTTTATTTGCAGGGATTTTTGTTCAGTCGGGGTGGCAGGATTCGAACCTGCGACCTCCTCGTCCCAAACGAGGCGCGATAACCGGGCTACGCTACACCCCGAACAATTTCGTGCAAATATATGCAATAGCCCCAATAAAACAAGATTCTGTAAAATATAATTCCAGCTTAATTTACAAACCATTCACAATCAATTATCAAATCATTCCATTCCTGCAAAATTTTGTGTACACCGAATCAAAATTGGCACCTTTTCAAGGTCAACTTCGCAGGCACATCCTAATAAATTGAAACGTTCGTCTAAAATATTAGCTCTATGTGGAGGTGAATTCATCCATTGCAAAACCAACCTTTGTGCGATTGACAAATAGCTGGCATAAGATATTAAGGCTCCTTTATGATCCAAATAAATTAAAGACCCATCTGATGTATGTTCCGTTCGATATCTTAATACACTCCCCTCATGATTTAAAAGGTTATTCTCCACAATATTCTCAGCAATAGCATGGTAAGAATCTTCGAAATAGAATATTCTATCCGAGGGTTCACGCCATTGCCGCTGCTTTTTATTTAAATGGGCAAAAAAATCGTGTTTGATCATCATTTCAGAATGCAATGAAGCTGATCTGTATAATTTATTGTAAAATCCAAAAACAGGAAGATGAACTTTAACTCTTTCGATGTTTGTAAGGTGAAATATGGCTGCATTCAAAAAATGTAGGTCTATATTCTCAATATCAACTTGTGTTTCTAAACGCTTATCTGATAAAAATTCAGTAGAAATAACATGGGTGTAATACTTGTTATAGTCTTCCTGAGCAGAAATGTGAAAGACTCCTAAAATACAGTGTATAAAAATTAGTAATAATGGCTTGGATTTCATGCTCATTGTTTAATTTTGGGATTCAAAATACAACAAAATGTCTGAAGAAACAGAAAAAATTAAATGCCTGATCATTGGTTCCGGACCTGCAGGTTATACAGCAGCCATATATGCAGCAAGAGCCGATTTAAAACCTGTAGTTTACACAGGCTTAAAGCCGGGTGGACAATTAACTGACACTACTGAAGTTGACAATTTCCCGGGATACCCAGAAGGAACAAACGGTCCTGACATGATGGTTGACCTACAAAAACAAGCAGAACGATTCGGTACAGATGTACGTTTTGGCTATGCTACAAAATGTGAGTTTTCTACAAATGGAGAACCTCATAAAGTTGAAATTGATGGTTCTAAAACTGTTTTGGCTGATACGGTAATTATCTCTACAGGTGCTACTGCCAAATGGTTAGGCTTAGAATCTGAAGAACGTTTAAATGGTTTTGGTGTTTCTGCTTGTGCGGTTTGTGACGGATTCTTCTACAAAGGACAAGAAGTTGTTGTTGTAGGTGCCGGAGATACAGCAGCTGAAGAAGCAACCTACTTATCGAAACTTTGTACTAAGGTTACCATGTTGGTAAGAAAAGATTACATGCGTGCTTCAAAAGCGATGATACACCGCGTTGAAAACACTGAAAACATTACCGTGATGTACAATTCTGAAACAGATGAAGTTCTTGGAGAAAAAGGGGTTGAAGGTGTACGCGTAAAAAATAATCAAACAGGAGAAACCAGCGAAGTTCCTTGTACCGGCTTCTTCGTGGCCATTGGTCACAAACCAAACTCTGACTTATTTACCGGTCAATTAGATATGGACGAAACCGGTTATTTAATCACAAAAGCCGATTCAACACAAACAAATATCAAGGGAGTATTTGCAGCCGGTGATATTCAGGATAAAACATACCGACAGGCAGTTACTGCAGCAGGAAGTGGCTGTATGGCAGCCCTTGAGGCCGAAAGATATCTAGCCGAATCAGGTCACTAAACCTAGGGTTTAAGAAGTCTTGGGATACTCCCCAAGATCGCTTGTATTAGCTATTCACAATATTTTAAAACCGTCTTTTAGGACGGTTTTTTTTATTCTATATGCTACTTTCTCCCGTTCACCCAAAATAATTTGCCGTTAACTAAATAATCTCTACCACTCACTCAATTGCTCTTGTGAAACAAAGAAAATTGGACTAAATTTAGACATAAACTAAATATAAAGATTCTATACCTCGTGGGCGGTATAGAGAAAAAGAGTCTATAAGGCTCTTTTTTTTATACCCCCTATTCCCTACTTTTAAAGGATGAAAAAAAATATAGAAAAGGCTACTTTGGGTGCCGGATGCTTCTGGTGTATCGAAGCCATTTATAAGCGTTTAGAAGGCGTTAAGAAAGTGAGGTCCGGTTACTCCGGAGGAACTATTAAGAATCCTGCCTACCGAGAAGTATGTGAAGGAAGAACCGGTCATGCAGAAGTGTGTGAGATTGAATTTGATCCTGAAATAATATCATTTCAGGAAATCCTGGATGTGTTTTGGAAGATTCACGACCCTACCACATTAAACAGGCAAGGTAATGATGTAGGAACTCAATATAGATCCGTTATTTATTTTCATAATAATACTCAAAAAAATCTTGCTGAAGAATCAAAAAATGAAATGAACAACAATACTTATTACAAAAGCCCAATCGTTACGGAAATTAATGCTTGTAAAAACTTCTACCCTGCCGAAGATGATCACAATTCATATTTCGAATCGCATCAGGAAGAACCTTATTGTCGCTTGGTGATACTACCTAAAGTTGAGAAATTTAAAACCACATTTGCAAACAAATTAAAAAAAGCCGAAGATTAATCTTCGGCTTTTTTCTTTACAGTCGTCTTTTTAGCAGCGGTCTTTTTTTCTGCTGTTTTTTTCGCTGTTGGTTTCTTTGGAGCAGTCTTTTTTTCTGCTGCTTTTTTTGTTGTTGTTTTCTTTTTTGGGCTCGCTTTTGGTTTTTCAACCACAGCTACCTCAGTTATCTTTTTTTTCTTATATCGACGTACGCCAGAAGTTCCTCTGTTAATTTTACCTCTTTTCGTTTTTAAATCTCCTTTTCCCATTAGTTTTATATTAATTGATGAATGAATTTAAAATAGTGACTTAATTTAAGAAAAATAATTAAAACCTACTGATCAAACGCTTTCTTATTACCTGTCCACAACTTAAACCCTTTACTTCTAATAGTAACCAGCTCTATATTCAAGTCATTTTTCAAATACTTACGGAGCTTCGTAATATACACATCTAAACTTCGTGAATTAAAAAAACTATCGTCACCCCATACTTTGAAAAGCAAAGAACGTCTATCGGTAACCTGATTCTGATTTCTACAAAGCTCAGCTAAAATAGCCGATTCCTTGTCGGTCAATTTAATTTCCTCTTTATTCGTTTTCAAAATATGAAAATCACTATCAAAAGACAGATCCCCAATTTGAAAAACACTTTGCTTACCCTCCTCAGATTTACCTGCTCCACTCCGTCGCAAAATAGCATCTACCCGGGCAATAAGTTCTTCAACGCTGAAGGGTTTTTTCACATAGTCATCAGCTCCTATATTAAAACCTTTAATTACATCCTCTTTTAAAGACTTTGCCGTAAGAAATAAAATAGGAATGGTTTGATCAATCGTACGGATATCTGTGGCTAATGTAAACCCATCTTTCAAAGGCATCATCACATCTAAAATGCAAATATCAGGCTTAAACTCTAAATAACATTTAAGTGCTTTATTTCCATCCTCACATAGAGATACTTCAAATCCCCGGGTCTCAAAACATTCTTTAGTAATCATTCCTATAAAAGGATCATCCTCAGCGATAAGAACTTTAATTTTTGTATTCATAAGGCAAATAGATTATAAATTTTGTTCCTTTATTTTTCTCACTTTCTACGGAAAGTTTCCCTCCATGCATATCAACGATATCTTTCACATAGCTCAAACCCAAGCCATATCCTTTAACATTGTGAATATTTCCTGTAGGGACGCGATAAAACTTTTCAAATACTCTAGATAGGTCCTCCTTAGAAATACCAATCCCTTTATCTGAGATCTCTAAAACAACTCCTTCATCATTACTTTCAGTCTTAATCGTAATTTCCGGCCTTTCTACAAAATACTTATTCGAATTGTCAATTAAATTATAAAGTAAATTATTGATGTGAACTTTATCGGCAAAAATAAGATCTGGCTTGGCATTTAACTCACAATGCAATATCCCGTTTTTCTTATGAACCTGCATAGAAATAGTATCTACAACATTTTCTATAAGTTTATTTAACTCATGATGTTCCCTCTTCAAATTAATCTCCCCTCTTTCATAGCAGGCAATATTTAAGACCTTTTCAACCATGGTGCTTAATCTTCGAATTTCCCTACGAGAGATGTCAAGATATTTTAAACTACGCTGATCATCATTTCTTACATCAAAATTTACAAGAGCTTCCAATGCCAACGAAACCGTGGATATTGGTGTTTTCAACTCATGTGTCATATTATTGACAAAATCATTTTTAATTTGAGATACTTTCTTTTGATCAAATATGATGTGTAAGGCGTAAGCAAAACAGGCCAAAATAATAACAATAAGTAAAAAAGAACTAAAAAGGACAAGCCAGGTCTTTTGAAATAGTAGTTTACCTTTATTATAAATAAAAAGATGTGTAAAGTAGGGTTTTGATATACTACTCAATATCACAGGACTTTTATATCCAAGCATAATCGTAGACTCTAAAGACTCCGGATCTTTATAGTAAATAACTTTATTATTCATATTGGAAATAGCAAGATTGTATTCATTATCAATGCCAATTCTATTGAGTTCATCATCCAATATCTCCAACAATTTGTCAAAATTGATGATTTTAGTATGATTAAGATTTGTAAGTAAATTATTAATGAAGCCACTCACCTTATCCATATAATCAATTCCCATAGACTGAATTATATCTTCTGTTGAACCTGATATACTATCTATAATTGGGTTTTGACGATTACTATATAAATTATAGCTGTTCTGGACTGTATTCAAAGTAGGTGACATTATTGAATCCGGTAGCCACGAAAAACCATTAAAACTTTCAAGACTTTCATTCAAATAGCGATCTGAAGTACGTGCCAACACTCTATTGATCTCCCAATCAAGCTCACGCTTATTGGCCTCAAAGTAGTTACTAATCCAATACCATTGAAACGCAATTAGCCCCAACAGTGAAAATGTCATTAAAGTAACTATGATGTATAAATTCCTCTTCAGCATGCTCAAAAATACAGATTATGAGCTTGTATCAACAACAGTTAACAATCTTTAACCTATTCAATTAGGAGTCGTGCTGTCTTTCTTACGCTCATGAAGTTGTATGCATACTTTTACACCCCTATAGTCCCACTGCCTTTTCCGGTAGGCAGGCCTGCCTGCGGTAGGCAGGCTCAAGGGGGCAATTCCCAACAACCAACAACCAACAACCAAATAAAAATTTGTAAATTGTTGTGAATCATAAAATTTAAATTGTCATGAAAAAATTAATTGGAATACTAAGCCTTTTTGCTGTATTAGCTCTATGTGCTTGTACTCAAAATTCAAAGTCAAGTGCACCGGCGGAAGTTCCGGCTGCCGTAGAAACCCCTGAAGCTACTCCTGTTGAGGAGGTCCAATATGTAGAGCATGTATGTTCTGATAAATGTACTGCTGAGGGCTGTTATCATGCGCATGGAGAAAAAGACCATGTATGTGATGAAAGTTGTCCTACAGAGCTGTGATCAGTAATTTATGAAATTGCCACACTGCACCATCTAAACAAATTTACTTGGACAGTGTGGCAATTTTAATTTTGCTAATTACCAGTAACAGTATGCTGTTCACTATTCGCAAATAGAAACAAAGCCAACCAACCCAATATAAATAGTATACCTCCAATCGGGGTGATCGCCCCAAAAATTGTAAAATTTGTTACAGATAAAGCATAAAGCGATCCTGAAAAAATAAAGACACCAAATACAAAAAGTCCAGCCGACCAGTTTAAATACCTACTTTCATTAGAACGCATCAAAATTGCTACAAGCAATAAAGCTAAACTATGATAACATTGGTACATAACCGCTTTTTCAAAAACATCTAATCTATCGTTCTCAATAAGTAGATCATGTAATCCGTGTGCTCCAAAAGCACCAATAATTACGGACAAGGCACCTAATAATGCCGCTATTTGTAAAGTAAGTTTACGTGTCATCGATGTGGTAAATCCAATTTGTAAAATAATGAATATTGATCAACACCAAATTTAGTTGAATTTAAAAGAAGAATAAGACCTATCTATTCATTGATTAATCACTTTATTCTGACTTAAAATGATAAAAAAACAACTAAATTTGCACCCTCAAAATTAACACTATGATCACTGCAACTAATGTTTCCATTCAATTTGGAAAAAGAGTTTTATTCGACGATGTAAATGTTAAATTCCATGGCGAGCGTTGTTATGGAATGATTGGCGCAAACGGAGCCGGAAAATCTACTTTCCTCAAAGTATTATCGGGTGAAATGGAACCAAACACCGGTCAGGTAAGCTTAGAGGCAGGAAAACGAATGGCTGTATTAAGTCAGGACCACTTTAAATACGACGATGTTTCGGTATTAAACACGGTCATTATGGGGTATGATAATTTATGGAACCTCATGCAGGAAAAGGATGCTGTTTATGCCAAACCTGACTTTAACGAAGAAGATGGTTTAAAAGCTGCTGATCTGGAGGTTAAATTTGAAGAAATGAATGGCTGGAACGCTGAATCAGATGCTTCCAACATGCTATGTGGCTTAGGTATTCCTGCCGAAGACCACTACAAGCTAATGAAAGACTTAGAAGGGAGCATCAAGGTAAGAGCCCTGCTAGCACAAGCATTATTTGGGAATCCCGATGTCTTGATTCTCGATGAGCCTACAAACCACCTTGACTTAAATACAATCGAGTGGCTGGAAGATTTCCTGTTAAACTTTAAAAACACGGTTATTGTCGTTTCTCACGACCGCCATTTCTTAGACACGGTTTGTACGAATATTGCTGATATCGACTTTGGAAAAATTAAATTGTTCACCGGAAACTACTCTTTTTGGTACGAGTCGAGTCAATTGGCACTTCGTCAGCGTTCTTCGGCAAACAAAAAAGCGGAAGATAAACGTAAAGAATTGCAAGAATTCATCTCTCGTTTTAGCGCTAATGCTTCAAAAAGTAAACAAGCCACAAGCCGTAAAAAACTACTAGAGAAAATAAATCTAGATGACATTCAGGCTTCAAGCCGTAAATACCCTGCTATCATTTTTGATCAGGAGCGTGAAGCAGGTGATCAGATCTTGGAGGTTGAAAATTTAAGTGCTCATACTGATGACGGAGAAGTTCTTTTTGAAAAGCTTAACTTCAAAGTGAACAAAGGTGATAAAATTGCACTTTTAGCAAATAACATATTGGCTCTGGAAGCCTTGTACAACATCTTAGACGGCAAACAAAAACCTACAAGTGGAACGTTCTCTTACGGACAAACCATCACTCAGGCATACCTTCCTAACGATAATGCAAAATACTTTGATACTGATGACAGCCTTATTGACTGGCTCCGTCAATTCTCTGAGATCAAAGACGAAGTATATGTACGTGGATTCCTGGGTAAGATGCTTTTTAGTGGCGAAGAAACCTTTAAATCTGCCAAAGTATTGTCTGGTGGTGAGAAAGTAAGATGTATGCTTTCCCGCATGATGTTAGCTCAGGCAAACCTTATCATGTTTAATGAACCTACCTCTCACCTGGATCTTGAATCTATTCAGGCATTAAACAATGC
>JANXFM010000033.1 GCA_024959975.1 Flavobacteriales bacterium | reverse complement strand
ACAACGCTTCCGATGCTAATTATGAAAAATCTCTAGCATTAATTCCTGAAAACCCTATCGTTCTAAACAATTACAGTTACTATTTATCTTTGCGATCAAAAGATTTGGAAAAAGCTGAACGTTTGTCAAAACAATGTGTCGAGTTAAGTCCGGGTGAACCAACTTATCAGGATACTTACGGTTGGATATTGTATAAGTCGGGTCGTTTTGTTGAAGCTGAAAAGTGGATTAAAAAGGCAATTGAGGGTGGGGGTAATAGCTCAGAAACTTTAGAGCATTATGGCGATATTCTTTTCCAAATGGACCGCAAGGCAGAAGCCCTTAAATATTGGAAAAAAGCCAAGCAAGTAGGAGGCAATTCAGAACTATTAAACAAAAAAGCCCGAGAAGGTATTTTATATGAATAAAACGATACTCCTCATAGGTCTTTTACTGGGGCTGGCGAGTTGTCGATCTTCAAAAATTACAAAGCCCGTTTATTCAAAAGCCCCAAAAGCAGAGATTCTTATAGACTCTGTTCAGGCAGCTCATTTCAATTTCAATTGGATGAGTGCAAAAATATCCGGAAAATATAATGATCCAGATCAAAGTTTCTCCTTTAAAGGCAGCATTAAAATTCGAAAGGATAGCATCATCTGGATGACGATCAGCCCGGGCTTAGGGCTAGAGTTGGGCAGGATATTAATTGATCCTGACACCATTCATTTCATGAATCGTTTTGAAAAAACGTATTACAAAAGTAGTTATGCCGATCTAAGTGAAAAAATTCAAAGTCCGCTTAGTTTTAAGCGTATTCAAGCGTTATTAATCGGGAATTCTTTAAGTGAGTTTGAGTTAAAAAAATACTTCTGCAAACTCAAAGACCAAAATTTTATGCTTTCTTCAGCAAGCCCGAAACAACTAAAAAAGTTGGATCGTAACAAAAGAAAATCAGATCAGGAAATTTATTTAGCTTCTATAAACCCACAGAATTCAAAAATAATTTCCCAACAGTATAAAAATCTAAAATTAGATCGTACCCTTACAGTGAAATACGAGGATTTTGAGACGCACGATAATAAACAAATTGCAAAGTCGATTGACTTAAAAGTTCTTACAAGTCAAAAAATAAAACTAAGTTTATCCTATTCAAAAATAAACTTAAACAAAGAGTTCAAATTCCCTTTTAGCGTGCCGGAATCCTATGAGATTATTCATTAAAATACTTCTTCTGTTTCTGTCTTGTAACTGTTTAATGGCACAAGATAGGTCTGAACTACAAAAACGCAAAAAACAGCTTATAGAAGAGATTCAATTGAGTAATGAAGTTCTTAAACAAACTCAAAAAAATAAAAATCTATCCTTTCATCAACTCAAAACATTAAAACAAAAGATTACCATTCGTTCACAGCTCATCCGAACGATCCAAAAGGAAGTAAGTTATATAAAAGAGGAGATTGAACTTAGCCAAAGACAAAAATCACTTTTAGAACAAGAGTTAGATTCTTTAAAAGTCGATTACACATATTTAATTCAACAAGCCTATAAAAGCAGTCGACACTTTAACCGATTGTTATTTTTATTTTCTTCAAGAGATTTTCAACAAGCCTATAAGCGCGCGACTTATATCAGACAAATATCCCAATACAGGCAATTTCAGGCACAGACCATAAATAAAAAACAAACCGACTTAGAGAAAAGTATTTTAGTCTTAAAAAAACAAAAGGAAATCAAGCAAAATTTAATTGATGATAAACAAGTCGAAAAGGAGTTATTAAATCAGGAGCAGGCGCAGCAATCGGTAAGTTTAGCAGCCTTATCAGAAAAAGAAAAAGAGCTTAAAAATGCGTTGGATGAAAAGAAAAAGAAACGCAAAAAAATTCAAAAAGAGATCGAGCGAATTATAGCAGAAGAATTAAGAAAAACAAATTATTCTGGCTCTGCAAATCGTTTTGCCTCTACACCCGAGGCAATTGCCCTATCTAAAAGTTTCAACACAAACAAAGGAAAGTTACCCTGGCCCGTAGCTAAAGGTTTGGTAATCTCTAAATATGGAAAACAAAAACATCCGGTATTAAGTGGGGTAACTATCGAAAACAACGGGATAGAAATTGCCACGGAATCACACAGCCCTTGCAGGAGCGTTTTTAAAGGTAAAGTAAGTAGTATCCTTACCATGCCAAACGGTATAAAGGTGATCATGGTTCGCCATGGGGAGTACATAAGTGTTTATTCTAACTTAAGTGAGGTGTACGTTGAAAAGGGCGAAGAGCTAAACACCAAAGAGGAAATAGGCTTGGTGTATACTTCAAAACAGGAGGGAAGTACCGTTGTAGATTTTCAGTTATGGAAAGGTTCCCAAAAGCTTAATCCACAATCCTGGCTGATGAAAAAATAATTTGCAGATTTTCAGTTTATCGCATCAGCTATTCTCAGGTATTGGTTGAAAAACAAAGTCGGGTAGAAGTAGAAAATGGTATTTTTTAACTTTTAATCTTTAACTTTCAATCTTCAACTTTCAATTCTTACCTTTGCACGAAGCACCCATTAGGGTATAAAAACAAGAATATGACACTTTTATCTATCTTTTTTGGATTTATGGGAGGCTACGAATGGGTTTTAATCCTTCTGGCTGTCCTTTTATTGTTCGGTGGCAAAAAAATCCCTGAGCTTATGCGTGGTCTGGGAAGCGGAATTAAAGAATTTAAAGACGCCGCGAAAGACGAAAAAGACAAAATCGACAACGAAGAAAAATAAGCCCAAAAAACCCTACACCTTGAAGAACTTTACTTCTCTAAGTGAGATCCGGGAATCCATTCATTCGGGTTCTACAAGCTGCCAGTCTTTGGTAGATTACTATCTCGAACGTATTGACAAGCATAAAGACCTTAACATTTACATAGAGGTTTTTACTGATGAAGCGATATCAAGAGCAAAAAAAGTAGATGAAAAACTACAAGCAGGTACTGCCGGCAGATTAGCCGGAATGGTCATCGCATTAAAAGACAATATTTGTTTTGAAGGCCACAAAGTTTCCGCTTCCTCTAAAATTCTTGAAGGATTCGAATCTTTATACAGTGCAACCGTAGTCGAACGCCTATTAAAAGAAGATGCGATTATCATCGGGCGGGTAAATTGTGATGAGTTCGCCATGGGGTCTGCCAACGAAACATCGACCTACGGCCCAGTTAAAAACCCATGCGATCCGAAAACCGTTGCGGGAGGCTCTTCAGGAGGTTCAGCAGCAGCTGTTGCGGCAGATTTGTGTCAGGTTGCATTGGGAAGTGATACCGGAGGTTCTATTCGTCAGCCGGCAGCATTTTGTGGCGTTATTGGAATGAAGCCAACCTATGCACGTGTTTCGCGTTTTGGTTTAATTGCCTATGCCTCTTCATTCGACCAAATCGGTCCTTTGGCAAAATCTATTGAAGATGCAGCTTTGGTTACCGAAATAATTGCCGGAGTAGATCCAAACGATTCTACGAGTTCTTCGGTTCCTGTAACTCCTTACAGCGAAGCTAAGATTCCATCGGGAAAAAAGAAAATCGCTTATTTGAAAGAGTATATTGAAAGCCCGGGCTTAAATCCGGAGATCAAGGAGAACTTTTTGAAACTCATAAGCGATCTAAAAGCTCAGGGACATATCGTAGAAGAACAAAAATTCCCCTACTTAGATGTTATTGTCCCTAGCTACTATGTCCTTACGACAGCTGAGGCTTCCTCAAATCTGGCTCGATTCGATGGCGCTCACTACGGCTACAGAAGCCCAAACGCCCACGATATAGAAAGCACATACAAACTTTCGAGAACGGAAGGTTTTGGAGAAGAGGTGAAGCGTAGAATTATGTTAGGGACTTTCGTATTGAGCTCCGGATACTACGATGCATATTATACCAAAGCTCAACGCGTTCGTAGACTTATTCAGGACAGGACGGAAGAGGTCTTAAAAAATTATGATTTTATTTTGATGCCTACCACGCCAAGTACAGCATTTGAAATAGGAGTTAAAAATGAAGACCCAACAGTGGTTTATCTAGAAGATATTTACACGGTACATGCCAACTTAGCAGGTATTCCTGCGATTTCTTTACCCTTGTGGAAGTCTTCAGAAAATATGCCTATTGGCGTTCAGTTAATGGCCGCTTCGTTTAAAGAAGAAGAACTTTTTTCTTTTTCTAAACTTTTGATGAATTCCAAAAACTAAGATGAACAAACTATTCAGGTTTCTATTTTTATCGCTTATCAGCCTTAGTCAGGTGGCTTCGGCACATAAGGATGCCGATAAAAATAAAGATAGCTTGAAAGTTGCTTTTACCGACGACCCAATGGTCGCTTATTTTGATAGTGTTCTCCTGGCAAATTACGCTTCTACCGAAGAGCTTTTTGATTTAGACATTCTTTCGGGTCTAACAACAATTCCTGAATTTTCAGATAGTATTTACGATTTACGTATTCGCAGTTTAGACGCAAAATCGCCTATAGATTTGGTGTTTAATCCCTATGTAAAACAATACATCAATGTCTACACCAGGCAAAGGCGAGCTCAGTTGTCACGAATGATGGGTCTGGCAGAATATTACTTTCCCATGTTTGAAGAAGTGCTTGATCAATTCGACCTGCCTCTTGAATTAAAATACCTTGCCATTGTTGAATCGGCACTAAACCCTCGTGCTAAATCATGGGCCGGAGCAACCGGCTTGTGGCAATTTATGTACAACACAGGGAAAGAGTACGACTTAAAAGTTAGCTCTTATGTAGACGAAAGAATGGATCCTTATCGTGCCACAGTTGCTGCATGCCGATTTTTTAAACAGTCTTATGCGGTGTATGGGGATTGGTCTCTGGTGTTGGCTTCCTACAATTCGGGAAGAGGAAATGTAAACAAGGCTATAAGACGCTCAGGAGGCCTCAAAAATTATTGGCGCATCAGACGTTTTTTACCTAAAGAAACCCGCAGTTATGTCCCTGCATTTATTGCTGTTTGTTATGCGATGAATTATACTTCGGAACATGGAATAAATGTTGTAAAACCCGGCGTTTCTTATTACAAAACAGACACTGTTGAGGTGAAGTATCAGGTAGATTTCGAATATCTTGCAGCATCACTGGATATCTCGATGACCGAGTTGGAATTTCTGAATCCTTCCTATAAAATCAACGTGATTCCTAACATAAAAGGAAGGAAATATTACCTCTCTTTACCCATCAATAAGATGGGTGTATTTGTCGCCAACGAAAAAGAGATTTATGCACATTTCATCGAATTAAATAATCAAAAGCAAAAAAGTTATCCAAAATATACCGAACAAGATGAACGCATCGTTTATAGAGTAAAAAGCGGTGAATATCTTGGAAAGATCGCCTTGCGTTATGGTTGTTCTGTAAAGAAAATACGACAGTGGAATAATTTAAAGAATGATAATATCAGGGTAGGACAGAGGCTAATCTTATATGTTCGCCCGGATTACGTATAAAATAACATTATGAAACTACACTGGTTTCTTCTCACCTTATGTTTACCCCTCTGCCTTTCTTCTTGTCAGAAAAAAGCAGATAAAAAAATTCAGCCAACAGAAACAAGGGCTATTTTACCTCCGAGTACTGGAAATTTATCCGAACTGGTTATCGTCGTTTCCGACGACCTTTGGAAAGGGCAGATAGGGGCGATTTTAAAATCTGCATTTCAAGAAAATATTCAGGCAATCCCTCAACAAGAAGCACTATTTGATCTTTATGCCATTGAACCAAAAGACTTCTCAAGCATTTTTCAAACACATAAGAACATATTGTGGCTGTCAACAGGTGATAAGGGCTCTGTAGAGAGAAAAGACCAGAAATGGGCTAAAAATCAGCTATACGTGCGCGTCATGCACGAAACGGAGGAGCAATTAGCACAAAGCCTACAAAATCACGTTTATAAGATTAGGGACTGGTTTTTAGATAAAGACCAACAAAGACGATTAGAAAAACTCAAACCCTATGCTGAAAAAGAAATACAAAAGCAGTTAAATGATATCTATGGAATAAACATGAGTATTCCCAAAGACTATCAGATAGCAGCAGTAGAGGAAAATTTTATATGGCTTCGCAGAGACAACCCAAAAGTGAATATCATTTCCAACATCTGGATTCATTCCGAAAATTATCACAGTGCTGAGCAGTTCAATAAAGAGCGTTTAATACAACTACGCGATTCGTTAGGCAAAGTACATGTAGAGGGTTCTCTACCGCAATCCTTTATGGCTACAGAGATGATCTACGAACCTGATTACATGCTCATAAAAGAAAACCCTTACACCATTGAAACCAAAGGCTTGTGGACTATGGTAAACGACTTTTTAGGCGGTTCTTACGTCGCTTATGCTATTCTTGATAAAGAAAAACAAAAAATAATCTATGCAGAAGGGTTTTTGTACTGCCCAAGCGAAAGAAAGCGTTCACATATTCTTGAGTTGGAAGCGGTACTTTCTAGTATTAAGCTGAAATAAGACCTTTTCTTTCTTATGACGTCTATTAGAATTTCGCTTTAAGCGTTAAAATTAAATTCCTACCCGGCGCCGAAAGACCGGAGGCAAAAGTTTTATAATGACCATCTAGAATATTCTCTAAAGCCATTTGTACCGTAAAAGTCTCTGAGATTCGATACATCGTGCTTAAATTAAGCGTATACCATGCAGGAGTGCCCTGATATTCTTTTATCCAATTCCCCTCCTCAGTTAAAACCCATTCAATCGGAGATTCTTCTTCGTTATCCGTTCCGGATTCTATATCGTACTCATCCACAGATTTACGTCCGTTATACAAGACAAAACAAGAAACTCTCCAATCATCAAAATCAGCATACAAGGACGTTTTACCAAAACCAGGAGGTATGTGTGTAAAAGGAAGGTCATTGTCGATGTTTCTACCCTTTATAATCGTGTAATCTGATTCAAATGTGTAGCTGCTGGCAATACGCATTGAAACACTTGCAGTAGCGCCATAAATTTCGGCTTGCCCCGTGTTCATATTTGTTTTAATTTCTGAAAAAGCTTCCGTAGGATCAGGGTTTATTTCCCAATCCTGATCGGTCTTAACCTTCATAATCACATCATCAATATAAGTATAATACGCATTGGCATTTATTAAGACCCGATTATTAATATTTTTAGTAATGTTTAACTCGATGGTTTTGGTGTGCTCAGGCTCTAAATTGAAATTAGGTATTGTAAGGATGTTGCTTTTGTAAAAAAGCTTCCCCGTATCATCTATGTTAGGAGCATGAAAACCTGTTGATACTATGCTTGCAATTTTCCACGAATCATTAGGATGGTAAGCAAAACTAAAATTTCCGGTTAAGGCCCGGTAGCTGTATGAAATATTTTCAAAAGGAAGTTCCCACACATAATCCACACTATGAAATAATGCATCCAATTGATTTTGTGTATAACGAATCCCGGTATTTAGTGTTATTTGCTCGCTAAATTTTTTACTATACGATAAATATCCTGCCCACGAACTCATGGATGATCCGCCGTTAGGATAACGAGTTTGGGCATAGGGGGCGTGAACATCTCTATCATTTGTAAGAAATGCTTTTGAGTTAACATCATTGTAATAATACTCAAATCCGTAGTGTAAATTTTTCTTTCTAAAATTCAGGTTCATGCTATAAATATCAACATTTTCATGCCGGTCTACTCTTTCTTCCGTGTCAGTTTTCTGAACATGTCTGGATTCATATACATCCTGATAAGCAAAAATGAATTGAGCAGAATCCATCAACCTCGTGTTTAGGGAATGATCCAATTGTATGGATGAAAAACTTCTTTTTTGTGGACCATAATTCCAAATAGAATATTTTAAACCTTCGAAAATCGTCTGATTGGTTAAGCTATCATATTCAACAGACTTGTAATCGTTAAGTTTATCAAAACGAGGGATGTTTGAGCTGTTAGAATATTGAAAATTCCCTGTAAGCGTCCAGTTGGGGTCTAGTTTCAAGATTATTTTTTGCATCAAATCGGTTTGAGAGTAGCTCGTGTTTTTCTGGACGTTTGGACTTTCATTCACTACTTGTGCACCACCTTCAATATAATGACCAACCTTACCCCAGTCTGCATAACCGTGAGTTCGATTTGATCCCATGCGTAAATCGTCGAAATCGCTATGAGAAAAAGAAGTATACAAAGCATAATCAGCCCCTGTATACTGCATGTCATAATGATTGCTTATCCCTTTATTGGCAGTAGCATAGCGCGTTCTGTAAGCGTGAGAAAATTTTGGGCTTTCCGTAAATTTAGGTCGTTTTGTTTGCATGTGAATAATTCCTCCCAATGCATCACTACCAAACACAGAGCTACTAGGGCCAAAAATAATATCTACTTGTTCTAAAGATGCATTATCTACAGATATAATATTTTGTGAATGCCCTCCTCTATAAATTGCATTATTCAAACGCACTCCGTCAACAACCAACAACACTCTGTTGGCTTCAAAACCTCTGATTACGGGGCTTCCGCCACCCATCTGACTTTTTTGAACATTAATTCCTGCTCTTTTCTCAAGCAATTCCGCTGTTGTTTGCGTATTTAAACGCTCTATTTCTTTGGCGTGTAAAATTACTCTTCGGTCCGCTGTAGTTTTTAAATTTTCATCACTGATGCGTGTTAGAAGAATTACCTCACCAATGGTTTCCGAATCAAAAATTAATGTGATTTGATTGCCCAAAGCATTAATCTCATTTTTACTTAATAAAATGCTTAAAAATCCTGAATGACTGATGTTGATTATATCATCTTCAGTGAAGATATTTAAATCCACATGTCCATTTTTATCAGTAAAAGCATGAACACTTGCGTCGTTATTCACAAGGTGAACTTCTCTGATTGGACTTCCCAATTCGTCAATAATTGTAAGCTCCTGAGCCGTAACAAGCCCAGAGACAAAAGACAGAAAGGTAATTATGTAAACTAATTTACTCATCATTAAATACCGTATGCAAGATGTGGTGCGAATTTAATTCTTTGAAATGAATCAAATGCAATTTATAATAAATCATCAAAGCCTGTACCAATTTTCTTTTAATCGCATTAGAAAACATCAAATTATCAAATGTTTCAGATTTACAATAGATTAATTCTTTCCAAGCATTCAAATCTTCGGAATCTATGTAATAAGCATGTAAAGGTTTATGTGTGGAGAAAACTCCTTGTTGCAAGTCAAAATAACCATCTTGATGATGCCCATCAAGCATCGGGTAAAACCCGAGGTATTTAGTTAATTTCATCATAAATAAAAGATGAAAATGACTGCAACTACCCCGGTTTAAGTCGAGCCAATGAATAGAAGAGTATAAAAAATTAAAAAGTTCGGGGTTAGGCTCTTCCTCTTTTATACAATGTTGAATAAGCTCTGCCATAAATAGGGCTATTGAGCGTTTTACGGGATTAAAAAGCAGCTCTGTAAAGGGTTCTGATATCTTTAGGTCAATAATGTGTCTTAACTCCGATCTCCTAGCTTCTTTATAACTTAATTCTAAAAGATTGAGCGTTTGAAACTGGGCAGAACGAAGTTTCCCCTTTTTCCCTCTTACTCCCTTAGCTATAAAGGATAATAACCCCTCCTTTTCTGTATAAATTTTTAATATAAGACTCGTTTCCGAATACTTAATTTGGTGTAAAACTATGGCTCTGGATTTATGCATTAGCCTCTAACAAATAAGAGTTTAGTAACATGGGTCATATTTCCGTCTTCATCAGAGCAAAAAATAAGATATACCCCTGTATGAGCTTTTTTTCCGTCAAAAGATTTTCCATCCCAAACGGCTTGTCCACCAAGGGCTACCGTTTCATAAATTAAATTCCCACTAATGTCGGTAATTTTAACAATCGCATCGGTAATCAATCCTTTAATCGTTATCGGACCTTCATAGTCGGGTTTAACCGGATTTGGAAATACCAAAACATTAGAAAAATCACGATTTCCTTTAGTCGCTTCAGATCGAAAAGAAATCAAGCCTTTATCGGTTGCAAAGAAAACTTCTCCAGTAACATCATTAATTTCAATATCCAGGACTTTATTAGAAAACAAGGGGCTGTTTTCTGATGTAAAATGATGTATTTCCTCGGCACCATTTTCAGAAGTTACGATAACCCCACTATTATTCATCGCAAACCACTTTCTGTTTGCTCCGTCAATTTCTATATCATTTACCTGCTGCCCATCTAATAAATAAGTATTATGATTATCTAAAGTAACCATAATTTTTGAAGCCTTTTCACCTTCAAAAATATCTTCCGGATTATAAAAAACACTTACTCCGTTATCCGTTCCCACCCATATTTCACCATTTAGATCTTCTGCGAAAGAAAAAACCCGTTCCGAGGCAAGATTTCCAGCACTTTCACCACTCGTAAGTTTTCGAACATTCGTTCCGGATCTTTTTTCATCAAACACAACAATCCCATTGTTTTTCAATTGTATCCACTTTTGATCATTTTCATCGATGAGCATTTTAGCAATATTCTGACTTTCCGTAACGCTACTTCCCAAGGAAAAGGACTCCCATTCGCCGTTCGTATATTGAACTGATAAGGGTTCTAAAGTTTGTGAATTTGTGCACCACATATTTCCATCACGATCAAATTGAATATCACCAATTTTTATCCAATCTTCATGAACGGCTCTCTTTTGCAGAGAACTATTCGTTTCGTTGTAAATCATTTCCAATTCTGTACCATTCATTTTTGCGAGTCCATCTTGCCAGCTCGCGGCATAGGTAACGCCTGCATTTTGATTTATGGCTACCACATCCTCAAATTCTTGTTCGATTAATCCATTTGACGATGACCAATCATCAACTTTAAAAATGGATAATTCCCTTTTGACCCAAGTAGGATCCCAATTCTCATTTTTAGCTCCATGTGCCAACCACATTTGATCGCCGAAATTTTTTATCTGCACCACATCTGAATGAAAGGGGCCACTTGGTTCTATCGATTCAGAAAATCCATGACGATGGTGTAACAAGCCATTGTGGCTATCTGCAATCCAATATTCTTCATCTTCTGTAAATAAGCCCGCTCTGAAATCGATTTTTTCTTCATCAAAAGCACTGCTTGATAAATGGTGGGTTTGATTGAGCTGTTGATCGTATACTACGATCCCAAAATGGCGCGCAATAGTGAAATGTTGACCTGAAGCGCTAAGTGAGACGTTAGAGTTTCCCTGATTGAAAACTTTCCAATCATTTCCATCAAAACTATAAAGTGTATCTGTGTTAAAACTTGCTCCCTGAAAATTGGCAAATAATAAATTATTAAACGATTCTAATAAATCAACTCTTGATTGTGTATGGAAATTTAATTTTTCCCACACTTCAAAATTAGCAAGGTTAGGCTGATCTAGGTTTGCTCTGTAAATACCACTTTCTGTGGCTGCATATATTGAATTATGCACCTGTTTTGTGGAAAGTATGTTTACATATCCTCCATTTTCTCCAATAAAATAAGTGTCTTTTATTTCTTGTTTGTCTAAATCCAAGACTACAATTCCAAATCCACAGGATAGGTAGGCAAGTTCATTTACCACATCAATATGATTTATTCTTTTATTACCAATAAGCGACGCTCTTTTTATGTCCGGTAAATTACGAGTGTTAGCTCGCTGCATCAAATCAATATTTCCATTTTCATAAGCAATAATTACGATGTTACCATCGCTTTCAATACAGCTTACTCCAGTGTCAGACAATCCATTAAGAGTATTTATTCTTTCTACACTATTGTCTTCTGTGTTGTAAACAAATAGTGCTCTATCGGTTGATGTGTAAATTTTATGGTCTACCTGACACACATCATAGGCACTTTTATAAGATAAATGGTCTCGCCATTCACCAACTTTAAGGCTTTGTGCATTAGCGTATATAAAACACATAAATATACTGAAAACAAGAATTTTTTTCATCTGCTAAATTTAGATCAAATATAGAACGCATCGAAAGTAAAAATAATATATTTGCTGCAAATGGCTCCGTAGTTCAACTGGATAGAATATCAGATTTCGGCTCTGACGGTTGGGGGTTCGAATCCCTCCGGGGTCACA
>JANXFM010000161.1 GCA_024959975.1 Flavobacteriales bacterium | reverse complement strand
CTGAACCGAAAACCCCGACTGCCGAAGTAAGTGCAAGAGGGCCATAGAATCAAGCCCACCACTTACAGCAACGAGAATTTTGGCTTCATTTTTTAAACCTATTTTCTCACAATATTTAAGAAACTGTTTCTGCATATTCCCCTTCCAACACCTCAAAAAGAGCTTTGGCTTTAACTAAACATTCTTCGTATTCCATTTCGGCATCGCTACCCATAGTTATCGCTCCTCCAACCATAAAGGAAAGATACTTATTTAATGCATTGTATTGGATGCTTCTTATGACCACATTAAAATCAAAATCTCCTTCGGGACTTATGTAACCCACTGCACCGGAATACAAACCTCGCTTGGTCTGTTCAAACTTTTCTATCAATTTCATGGCTCTAATCTTTGGAGCACCCGTCATGGAACCCATCGGAAAAATAGCCTGAAAAATATCTTTTAGGTCTTTATTCGCTCTAAGCTCACAACTTATGGTAGAAATCATGTGATGTACCTGATCGAAGGTGTAAATTCCAAAAAGCTCATCTACCTTTACGGTATCTTTTTCTGCTATTCTCGATAAGTCATTACGAACCAGATCTACGATCATCACATTTTCAGAACGCTCTTTTTGATCTTCGTAAAGCTCTTTCTTTAAATGCTCATCTTCCTCCAAATTTACACCCCTCCTTCTCGTCCCTTTAATAGGCTGAGAAATAATATGCGTTCCGTCTTTCTTAACAAAACGCTCGGGGCTTGCCGACAATAAATAGGTGTCACCAAGCTTAAAATAACATGAAAAAGGAGCCTTTGATGCTGCGTTTAGGCTTTTGAAAACCTCCAAAGGATTTAAGTCTGTATTTTCAGCATAAAACTCCTGACAATAATTCATCTCATAAATATCGCCACGCTGAATATGCCCTTTAATCCGGTTTACACAATCAACATAGCTGTTCTTGGAAACTCTGGACTTGACAGAACTGTTAAAACCAATTTCTGAAGAAGTGAAAACGCGAGATAAAATTTCTAATTCAAATTCTTTCTGACTTTCATGGTGATAGATTACCAAATGCTTCTCCCGAAAAACAAATAAGTATTTTGGAAGAAAAAAATGTAAAGCCGGAGCCTTGATTCCATCTGCATGATTGGACTCTAGTTTCTCTAAGCCATTTTTAAGATCGTAACTTAAACTACCAAAGACCCAGTCTTTATGCTTTTCGTGAAATGCCTGTAGTTCTTCAAAAGCATTTTGCTCTCCTACGCTTATCTCATCCACAGTCCCTGCGGCAATCACCCAATTAAAGGAATCATCATTAGAAGTGTTTCCATCTAACAAGATCACGTTAGACTCCGCTTTAAAAAAGTCCAATAATGAATATTTTAGATCCGTATTTTCTACGCTTCTAATATGTGCCTGAAATTGCATCTGCCAAAGTTAGGTAAAAGTTGAAGATTAAAGATTGAAAGTTGTTGGTTGTTGGGAATTACGTAATTAATTATGATTTAATTACGTAATTTTTAGAATACAAAAAAAGCCTTCTCCCGGACATACGAGAGAAGGCTTTTTGAATATCAACAACAACTAATTTAATTAGATGTGTAAAGCTCTTTTATCTGTTGCATCTAAAGCAGCTTCTTTAAAAGCTTCCGTAAATGTTGGGTGTGCATGACAAATACGGGCAATATCCTCTGCAGAAGCTCTGTACTCCATGGCAACCACGGCTTCAGCAATCATATCCGCAGCACGAGGTCCAATCATGTGTACCCCTAAAATTTCGTCGGTATTTGCATCGGCCAATACTTTCACAAAACCATCGGTATCATTAGAAGCTCTGGCTCTACCACTTGCTTTAAATGGGAATGAACCTGCTTTGTATTTTGTTCCTTCGGCTTTTAACTGCTCTTCCGTTTTACCAACAGCAGCTACTTCCGGCCAGGTGTAAACTACACCCGGAATTAAATTATAATCCATATGAGGTTTTTCGCCAGCCATATGTTCGGCAACAAAAACACCTTCTTCTTCAGCTTTATGGGCTAACATAGCTCCACGAACCACATCGCCAATCGCATAGATGTTCGCAACAGAAGTTTGCAAATGCTCATTTACATCTACACGACCTCTATCGTCAACTTTTACGCCTGCATTTTCTAAACCAAGCTTATCGGTAAACGGACGACGACCTACAGATACCAAACAGTAGTCTGCAGTAAACACCTCTTCCTCTCCTTTCTTATTCGTTGCTTTTACAACAACTTCATCACCCTTACGCTCTACAGATGTTACTCCGCAGTTTACATGGATGTTAAATTTCAAGTCTTTCTTCAATACTTTGCGTAATTCCTTACCCAAAGCTTTATCCATAGTAGGAATTAATGCATCAGCATATTCTACAACGGTTACTTCCGAGCCCAATCTTCCGTAAACAGAACCTAACTCCAAACCAATAACACCACCACCAATAACAATCATTCGCTTAGGTACTTCGGTTAAACTTAAAGCCTCAGTAGAAGTAATAACTCGTTCTTTATCAAGCGTGATAAATGGAAGTGTTGACGGTTTAGAACCGGTTGCAATAATCGTTTTTGCTGCTTCGATCTTCACATCTCCATCTTCTTTTGCAATATTGATATGTGTCGCATCTGCAAATGAAGCCCAACCCTGAATAACATCAATTTTGTTCTTCTTCATTAAGAAGTCAATACCACCACAAGTTTGCTCAATAACTTCGCTTTTACGCTTCATTAATTGAGAAACATTAATCTTTGGTGCATCAATCTCAATACCGTGATCTGCAAAACTGTGTTTTGCATTATGAAAGTGTTCCGAAGAATCCAATAAAGCCTTCGAAGGAATACAACCTACGTTTAAACAGGTTCCTCCTAAAGTACTGTACTTTTCAATTAAGGCAGTTTTCATACCTAACTGTGCGCAACGAATTGCTGCGACATATCCTCCGGGACCTGAACCAATTACGGCTACATCATATTTTTCCATGGTCGCTTTTTATTGTGTTTTTGTAAAAATGCTGCGCAAAAATACGATTGTTAATTTAAATGAAAGAAGTTAAAGGTTGAAAATTGTTGGTGGTAGAGTGGTTGGTGG
>JANXFM010000028.1 GCA_024959975.1 Flavobacteriales bacterium | reverse complement strand
GACCAGCCGCTAACAAAATTCAGTTGCTGTTCTACAGGGCCGGTTTCTTCTTCACATGGAGTACCGCCATAAGTTTCACATTCAGAGGCTCCAAACCACTCATGCCAACCGGAAAATGCGTTTGAATACATGCATCCTTCAGAAGGGGCATCGTTACAGGATGCATAAGTACACAAAATATTAGCCCATTCATCCAGTGCTTGAACCTCTGCATTTGCATTATAATCTGTTGCATTTGCATCCACACATCCTACATGATCCTCACATGCTATGCCACCATAATTGGTGCAATCATCGGAATTAAAGTTCTCATTCCAGGCGGCAAATGAATCCGCATACAGACATCCCACAGAAGGCACATCATTACAAGATGCATAAGTACACAATATATTTCCGTATTCGTCTTCTTCCTGAACGGTTGCATTCTGTTTATAATTGATAGCATCCGAATCCAAACATCCTGTGATTACAGGATTCTCATTATAAACCCCACCATCGATTTCATACACCCGAACCCAATCAATTTCTATTTGAGAAGGAAATTCCGTATTTGAATTAGGCCCTGAACTTGTAATTGCCAGATTCAGGATCAAATACCATTCACGGATATTAAAAGGCCAGTCATAACCCGGGTACATATAAGGGTTCACATGATATACTTTTACATCATCTACATACCAGGCAATATAATCTGGATACCATCGAACCTCATACACATGAAACGCATCAGCGAAAGAGCCATTGGATATATTGTGTTGAAAACCGTTGGAAGAACTACTTCCGGGACATATTCCTACATGGGCTGCTCCGAAAGTTACATTTGAGTTTCCATCATTTCCCCATTGTTCCATAATATCAATCTCGCCATTACAGGGCCAGGTACCACTAGAAGGCAACATCCAAAATGCCGGCCAAAAACCCTGCCCATTCACTGTTTTTATTTTTGCCTGAACAATTCCGTGTCTGAAAGAAAACCTGCCATTCGTTTTAATTTTTGATGAGGAATAATTCATCCCATTTACCTGCTCTTCAAGAGTAACTATTTTTGCTGTTCCATCGCTAATAATTAGGTTTTCAGGTTGATAATACTGTAATTCTCCATTACCCCAACCATTAAGACCATACTGAGAACCTGTACCGATATCATGCACCCATTTTGAATCATCCAGACTTGAACCGTTAAACTCATCTGCCCAGACCAGATTCCAATTATGAGCACCGGAATAATCACAAGTTCCATTATCTACAACAGCATCTGCATTGTAATTTGTTGCTCCCGGATCCAAACAGCCTATAGCACCTTCTATGCATGGTATACCGCTATAATTTACACAATCAGTAGCATCAAACCACGGATTCCAGGGAGCATATGCATTCGTATACATACATCCATCAGAAGGAACATTATCACAGGATGCATAAATACATAATGCATTACCCCATTCATCTTCTGCTTGAATTGTTGCAGATGCATCATAATTCGTTGCATTTGCATCCAGACAGCCTGTAATTGAAGAATTCCCTTTATTAATCCGAAGAGCTACTTCATACGTTACAGATGGATCTTTAGCAAAAGAAAAGCCAATAAACAGAAAAGAAACAAAAAGGGTGAGGCTGAAATTTTTCATAATGGGGGGCTGTTTAACCATACAATTTAATGAAAAAATAATATTTGATTAATAAAATTCGTCAATTAACGATCCTTCGACAGAATTTTCTGCCATAGGTAGGCTAAGAATGACAACTTAAACCCAAATAGCTGTCAGGATTCAACTTTTTTTATATTTCAGCTTACCCAAGAGGAATTTGAAAATTTGAAATCGCAAAATGCGACATCAAGTTGGGGAGGAAGAAGAAAACAACCTTTGACAGGTTCAGTGACTGAAATCATTACCGTAGCCTGAGCGTAGTCGAAGGCTACTTCCAGCCGGCATTTTTCATTAAAAGCGATTCAATTTGTTTCAATTCTGATTTAAAAGCTTTTGGGCAGCCTCCCTTAAACTTTATTTGATAGGTGTTTTTGATGTTCAGACTGGTTTGCGGCAGATCCTGTACTTCCAGATTGTGGGTATAGTTTGAATGAAATTTTTCGGAGAGGATGGAATTGATCACCTCAAAGTCTTTTTTGCTCAGTTGCCATTGGTGTACGCCCTGGTTTTCTGTAAACCGTTTACCATTGTATTTCACCAGTCGGTTTTCATAAAGGCTGAGACTGTAAATGGGGCAGGTTCCATAACAACCGCCTTTATGCATCTCAAAAATCAATGCTGCAGGTTTTGTGGGAACAAGCTCATTATGAATGCTTTTACATGAAATAAGCAGTATGGTAATTAGAAGTATTTGTTTAAGTTTTTGCATCACGGATCGAATTGTTATCTTTCATTTTTACAAATATAACACATGCAGGTACATTTTATTGCGATTGGAGGTGCAGCAATGCATAATTTAGCTTTAGCACTACGTGAAAAAGGAGATGTAGTTACAGGATCGGATGATGCTATTTTTGATCCTTCCAGGTCCCGATTAGAAGAAGCCGGCATCTTACCTCTGGAAATGGGGTGGTTCCCTGATAAAATTCACAGTAAGTTAGACGCTGTCATTTTGGGGATGCATGCGCGCGAGGATAACCCGGAACTTCTGAAAGCACAGGACTTGGGACTGAATATATTTTCGTATCCCGAGTATCTTTACGAGCAGTCAAAAAACAAGAAGCGGGTTGTCATTGGTGGGAGTCATGGAAAGACGACCATTACATCCATGGTGCTTCATGTGCTTCATGTGCAGAAAATAGATTGTGATTATATGGTTGGCGCTCAGTTGGATGGATTTAAGACCATGGTAAAGCTGAGTGATGCACCTGTGATTGTTTTGGAAGGCGACGAATACCTCTCTTCTCCTATTGACAGACGACCTAAATTTCACCTTTACAGACCTCATATCGCATTGTTAAGTGGTATTGCCTGGGATCATATTAATGTGTTTCCAACCTTCGAGAATTACTTAAAACAGTTTGAATTGTTTATCGACCAAATTCAGGATGGTGGTTATCTGACTTATTGCTCTGAAGATGAAAGTCTGAATATCATCTCTTCTTCCAATCCTGAAATAGAAACTGAAGCCTATCAATTGCCGGAGTATGAAATTGAAAATGGTAAAACCAGTATCAGCCATGAACATGGTGAAACGGAATTGGAAATATTTGGAGCTCACAATCTGTTAAACATGATGGGGGCATTAAATGTGTGTAAGCAGTTGGGTGTTACCGAAAGCGATTTTTTTAATGCCATGAAATCTTTTAAAGGTGCTTCCAGGCGATTGGAAAATATCTTTGAGCGTGAGGGATTGCTTGTTTATAAAGATTTTGCACATTCTCCTTCCAAAGTAAGGGCAACCGTAAAAGCCGTAAGAGAACAATACATAGGTCATAAAGTAATAGCGGGCTTAGAGCTACACACCTTTAGCAGTTTAAATAAGTCCTTTTTGGCAGAATATAAAAACACCATGAGTGGCGTTGATATTGCGTATGTTTATTTTGACCCTGAGGCGATTGCACATAAAAAGTTAGAAGATCTTTCTGAAGAGCTGGTTCATGAATCATTCGACAGGAAAGATTTAGAAGTTTTTACAGACAGTGCTGAATATTGTGATGCTATCAGGAAAGAAATAAACGCTAAGACGATTGTTTTATTAATGAGCTCGGGAAATTTTGGGGGGATTGTTCTTGAAGATTTTGCAATGAGCCTATAGATATTCAACGATTTGCTCAAGTTTCATCCCACGCGAACCTTTTATGAGAATAAAAGCATCCGTGATACGCTGCTTTTTTAACTGTTCTATTAGTGTGTTTGTGTTTTCGTAGGCTTCGTAAGTGGTTTTGTTTAGGGCATTAAAAATTCCCCCCACAAAGCGCACATCGGTAATTCCTGAGTTCAGACAATGATTTATGATATTGATGTGCTCTTTATTTGTCTCCTCGCCTAATTCGAACATATCGCCCAGAATCATCACCTTATTTGGATGCTCAATATTGGCTAAATTATGGATGGCCTTTTCAATACTCATCGGATTGGCATTGTAGGCGTCTAACAGGATGGTATTCGAATCTGTTTTGATGAGTTGAGACCTGTTGTTAGTCGGTACATAACTCTCAATGGCTTGTTTGATGTCTTTTATACCGATGCCAAATTCCATTCCTACAGCGATACTCAATGCGATATTATCAAAATTGTAATCACCGATCAACTGACTTTGGATCTCAACATCATCTACGGCCACTTTCACAAAGGGCTGTGCCTCTTTATAGCGAATATTGCAGCTGCTGTTATTTAACTGTCCATAAGAGATCGTTGGGCAATTTGAAGGTATCTTTTCAATCAGTATCTGATGGTTGTCTTTAATGAATACGGGTGCATTGTTTTTTGCTAAGTATCTGTACAGCTCGGTTTTTGTTTGTAAGACCCCTTCAAGTGAGCCAAAACCTTCCAGGTGTGCTTTTCCCACATTTGTGATCACGCCACAGTCAGGTTCGGCAAGGCTGCACAGGAATTCAATTTCACCGATGTGATTGGCACCCATTTCTATAATGGCAAATTCGGTGTCTGTGCGAATGGATAAAAGGCTCAGAGGAACTCCAATGTGATTATTCAGATTGCCTGTTGTTGCAATGGTTTTGAATTTTTGTTTCAATACTTGCAGGCATAATTCTTTGCTTGTGGTTTTACCGTTGGTTCCGGTAATTCCAAGTATTTTGCAGTTCAGCTGTTTTCTGTGGTAATTAGAGAGTTCCTGAAGTGTTTTTAAGCAATCGTCTACCAGGATATACCGGTCATCTAAAACATATTTTTCTTCATCTACAATGGCATGCGAAGCACCTTTTTCTAATGCTTGTATTGCAAATTCATTTGCATTGAAGTTTGGACCTTTGAGTGCGAAAAATAAACAGTTTTGGTTAATTTTTCGCGTGTCGATACAAATCTCCGGATGCTGAAGATATATGTTGTAGAGGTTTTTGATCATGACGATGTGAAAATATAAAAAAGAATCTGTTCGTCCACTTCTTTATTTCATATTCCTATTTAAATTTTTATTTATCATCCTAAGCAACAACCAACCTATTGTAAATAAAAAAGCCTCACAATTGTGAGGCTTCTATTTGTCTATCGAGATGTTTTGACTGCTTTCTTCTTGTTAGGCTTCAGGTTTTGTGAGCCCATGCGATCGGTTACACAACGGAACCCGATAAAGTCAGCACCAAGGTCGCTGTTGAGGTATCTTCTGGCACCTGGATTCAACCAGTATTCACGATCTTTCCATGAACCACCTTTATAAACATGAACCTGGTCATTGATCAAAGTAGTTCTACCATAGTCGTACATAGCAGCTTCTCCTCCGGTATCTCCTTTAGAGTAGTAGATACTTGATTCAATATTACCATCGAGTGCATCAGAGTTTTTAGCTTTTGTATAATTTCTTCTGTTGTTATCAGCAAGAGCTTCACGAGTTTGCATTCTACCAAGAGAATCAGCTTCAAGTGCGTAGCCTTCTTCGTCTTTTGCTTTGTCTGTAAATACATTACCTCTGAAAGGCATAAAGTCATCCTGACCATCACTTGAAGGTTTGTATACATCCAGCACCCATTCGGCAACGTTTCCGGCCATATCATAGAGTCCGTAATCGTTAGGTGGGAATGATCTAACTTCCATTGTACGGGCACCGGCATCATTTAAGGATCCTGCAATACCCATGTTGTCTCCGCCACCACGTTTGAAGTTCGCAAGAAACTCTCCATGGTATGGCTTACGGTCATCTCTTAAAGAATTTCTATCCCAAGGGAAGTAACGTCCGTCGGCTACATTTCCTTCAATAGAGTTCCCAATATTACCTAGTGCAGCAAATTCCCATTCAGCTTCTGTTGGAAGTCTGTAACTGGCAGTTAGGATGCCATCTTCTAGACGACCTCTTCTTCCATTTTTACTTTTTGGGTTAGCTAGATCTCTGTAGCCCTTTTTTTGTGCACCTGTATATTGACCGGCTCTGTATGTTTCAGTGTTAAAGTTGTCATCGTCGAACTGCTCCGTATTGTGTTTTAATGCTCCGGCTTCGATTAAAGCCAATTCATTTACACGATCTGTTCTCCAGGCACAATAGTCTTGAGCCTGATCCCAGGAAACACCAACTACCGGGTAGTGGCTAAATCCTGCATGACGAAGGTAGTTGTTTACCAATGGGTCGTTGTAGCCCAATTCACTTCTCCAGGTATTTGTATCAGGTAAAGCGTTCCAGTAAACTTCAGGGTAGCTTTCACCATATACTCTCTCCAGCCAAAATAGATATTCTCTGTAGGCTGTGTTGGTAACTTCTGTTTCGTCCATGTAAAAAGAAGCAACGGAAACCTGACGAGGACTGGCATCATTTTCCATTAAAACGTCTTCTCCGGTTTGTCCCATAATAAAAGACCCACCTTCAACAAAAGTCATTCCTACAGGGCGTTCTTGTTCGTAATTGAGCTCAGCCTCAAATCCACCATTTTTAGATGTGTTAATTTTCCAGCCTGTCGTTTGCGAAATATCCTGGTGTTTATTGCTGCATGAAGTTGCTAAGGCAGCAAGTGCTACAATAAATATTTTAGATAAAGTTTTAGACATGTTCATGGTATGCTATGTTGTTGTTGTTTGTGCTAATTTATTTAGGGGGACTAAAATACCTAAAATTTAGGGCATTTTATGGCTTTTAGTTTTTTTCTTTTGTCTTTGCAAGCTAATTGTAGTGTTAGAGATACTTCGTGAGCTCCACCGGATGAGCCCATAAGCTCAGAAATGGTGTAGTCATAACTGTATCCAAGTCGTACGCCATGTGCTGTATAGCCTAGTACAATCAAGACGGCATCGGAGTTTGAAAAGTTGTTTCTAAAGTATAAACCTCCTGAAAGACTTTGGTTGGTTAGAGACATCCCTATATTAAGTTGTCGTGCTCCATTTTGAGACATATAAAGGATGTTTGGTGTAACAAACGGTCCGTCTATTGAAAGTCCAAGATTTCTTGCTCTACCAACGGGAAAGTTTGTACCGGCATGTAAAGTGAATCTTCTCGGTAAATTACTTGTTGCAATATAAGCATCATCAGGCTCTGTAATATGGTGTATAGCGATACCTCCGAAATATTTTTTGGTAAAAGCCATAACACCTAAGGATACATCTGCATAACTAACCTTGTCTGCAAATTGAGATAAATTTTCGCCGGTATTAAACACAAAGCCATAATTTGGGTCAATTTGATCTCCAAAGAATAACTTGGTTTTATCTAAAGATCTTTGTTGGTAGCTTGCCTGAATACCTGACAACACTGTTAGTTTTCTCGATACTTGTAATTGGTAGGAGTACATCACACTTACCTGAGTATTCGACAAAGCACCTTCTCCTTCTACGTCATTTAAAATCTGAAGTCCTACACCTCCATGGAGTACCTCTACGTTTTTATCGATAGAGATGCTGTTGGTGACAAAGGAGCCTTTTAAATTCGGCCATTGATTTCGATGATTCATTGAAATACGAGGGCAGCTTGCTGAACCGGCCATAGCAGGGTTCAAATACAAAGGGTTCCCATAAAACTGAGTAAATGCAGGGTCTTGTGCCTGAACAGTTTGTGATAGGGCGAAAAAAACGACTGCCATTAAGGCAAACAATCTATTTTTAATCATACTACTTTCGGGTTATAAAGCACAATAATACGATAATTTTTCAAATTTTTAGCTACACAAAATTACCTATGAGAATTTAGGGTTTTTTACATGAAAAAATTGTGCCAAAAGCTTGTTCTTTTTGTGTAATATCTATTTATTTTAAGCGTTATTTGTTTTAGGTGTTAATGATAATCAGTTTATGAATTTTTCTAAGCTTAGTTTATGTCTGTTGTTTTTTGTGGTTCATGCAACTACTTTTGCTCAGGATTCACAGGATATTTCTCTTGATTGGGAATTACCGAAAAGCTTCTCTGTGGCTGAAGAAGATGTGAATGTTTTAAGTTTTAAGGGTGCATATTATCATTTGTCGGAACATACATTTCCGATCTATCGAAAGAAGATCAGGTTGCCTGAAAATGTTGATCAGGTAGCGGTTCAGGTGGAAGTTCTCGAAAAAAGTTTTTTCCCAGCCGAAGAGAAGCATCTTAAAGGTGAAGTACCACCCGACCATTCTCTGACCTGGAGGATGTCTTATGAGCGAAAAATACCGTATTTAATCTTTTCTTACATACCGATTGATGCAGGTTATAAAGTAGATCGATTTAAGTATGCTTTAAATTTAACTTATAAGGATTATGATATTCAATATAGATCTGCTTTAATGAATTCTGTGCTTGCCCATGGCGATTGGTATAAAATAAAGGTTCGTCATGATGGTCTTTATAAAATTGATAAAGACTTTTTAGCCGATATGGGTTTAAACGTTTCTGAAATAGATCCACGAAAAATTCAAATTTATGGAAATGGTGGTGCTATGTTGCCGGAGAACAATGCTACACCTAGGTATGATGATCTTGTAGAAAATGCTGTTCATGTGAAAGGTGAAGCGGATGGGAGTTTTGATTCCGGTGATATGCTTGTATTTTATGGAGAATCACCACATCGATGGGAGCTCGATTCGGAAAGTACCTTCAAACACATTCAGAACATTTACGATGACCATAATTATTACTTCTTACATGTAGGTGATGAAAACGGAAAGCGTATTGTTACCACGGAAAATTCTTTGGATGAAAATCTCGATGTAGACTTTTACACCGACAGACAATTTTATGAATGGGAGGATCAGAATTTAAAACATACCGGCACACAATGGTTTGGAGAGTATTTTAGTTTTGATGAACAGTACACGATTAATTTTAATTTCACGGACAGAATAAAAATAGAGCCTGTACGAATAAATGCACGTTCCGTTGCTCGTTCAATGAGCAGTACAAGTTTGGAATGTATGCATAATGGAACAGAGGTTTTAAATGTTCCAATCGGCACTCAGGTAAATTCATCTATTTACGTAGATGATGGGGAAGCATTTGCCGAATTCATCAGTATGGATCATGTACTTGACATTAATGTGTCCTACAATAAAAATGGGAATTCTTCGGCTTTTGCTTATTTAGATTATCTAGAGTTGCAGGCTAAATGTGAGCTTAAATACAATGGAGGGCAATTAGTTTTTAGAGAACCTTCTACTGTGGGTGTGGGGAATGTTACAAAATTTAATTTGATGTCAAATACGCCACTTACTACAAGCTCTTTGGTGGTTTGGGATGTTACATACCCATCGGATATTAAGGGTTTGCTTGTGGATGAAGCTTTGAGTTTTGTTAGTGCAACGGATCGTTTGAGAACTTTTGTTGTTCACGATCTAAATAACGCGTCTTATATGGATCCTGTTTTTGATGCGAAGATTGAAAATCAAAATTTACACGGGCATGAGCCGGCAGAACTGATCATTATTACTGCGCCCGAATTTTTACAGGCTGCAGAGCGATTGGCAGAATTTCATATTCAGGAAGATGGAATGACCGTGAATGTGGTTACGACGCATCAGATCTACAATGAGTTTAGTTCCGGAAGGCAGGATCTGGTTGCTTTAAGGTCGTACATACGCATGTTGTATGATAAAGCAGAAACAGAAGGTGAAATTCCTGATAATGTGCTTTTGTTTGGGGATGCCAGTTTTGATTATAAGGGTATTGGTGCGGCAAAAGATCGGTATACAGATCAGAATTTTGTCCCCACTTTTCAGTCTGAATACTCATTTAAGTTGGGGTCGTCTTATTGTACCGATGATTTTTTGACCTATTTAGATTCTTTAGAGGGCTCTCGGTCGACCATGAGTTTTGATGGAATGGATGTTGGTTTAGGGCGCTTGGTTGTTCAGTCGGTAAGTGAGGCTGAGGCTATGGTTGATAAGATCGAGAATTATTATTCGGTAAATTCTTTTGGAGAATGGAGGTCGAATATTTGTTTTGTAGCAGATGATATTGATGAAGAATGGGAATTTCGTTTACAGGAAAATGTGGATAAAATTGCTCAGGATGTAGACACCACTTATCACAATTACAACATCAATAAGATATATTTGGATGCTTATCAGCAGGTTTCTTCCTCCGGAGGGCAGCGATATCCGGATGCCAGACAAGCTATTGTTGATTATGTAAATAAAGGGGCTTTAATAGTGCATTATTACGGACATGGAGGAGAGGTAGGCTGGGCAGAAGAGCGTGTTTTAGAATTGTTTGATATTAATACCTGGCAGAATAAATATAATTTACCGGTTTTTGTGACGGCTACCTGCGAATTTTCAAGATATGATGATACACAACGCATTTCTGCCGGAGAACAGGTGTTGTTAAATCCGGAAGGAGCTGGAATAGCCTTATTTACAACTACTCGAACCATTACGGAGTCGGATGCAAGGAACTTATCTCGTTCTTTTTATAAGTATGCCATTCCTGAAAGTGCCGGTGAAGTTTTAACTTTTGGTCAGATCATGAAGAGCATAAAGAATGATCTGAATTCCAGCGGCATTTCAACAACTAACAAAATGAAGTTCACGCTTTTGGGTGATCCTGCATTAAGGTTACCAGTTCCGCAATTAAATATTGTAGTGAATGAATTGTTGAATGCTGATACGGATGAGCCGATCGATGCGATTCATGCTTTGTCGAAAGTAAAGGTAAAAGGAGCTGTGCTTTCGGCAGACGGAACGGTTTTAGACTCTTTCAATGGTTTGTTAAAGCCTAAAGTGTTCGATAAGCCACTTCAAATTCAGACCTTAATTAACGACTTTGATTATTTTGAACCTTTTCATTTCGATTTGCAGCAAAGTGTTTTGTATTCCGGAACTGTTACGGTAGAAAATGGCTTGTTTGAATTTGAATTTGTCGTTCCTCAAGACATCGCCTATGTAGATGGTTTAGGGAAATTTTCTTTTTATGCGTACAATGAAGTTCAGGATGCCATAGGTGCTTTTACAGATGTTATGATTGGTGGTTTTGATGAAAATGCAGAAGCAGATCATGAAGGTCCAGTCGTAGACTTGTACATAAATAATACCGATTTTAGGTATGGAGGTATTACGGATGCAAACCCAAGTTTATTTGCTGTAATTACAGATGATTCCGGAATCAATACTACAGGTAATGGTATTGGACATGATCTCGTGGCCACCCTTGATGAGGATAGTCAGTCCTCCGTTGTGTTGAATCACTATTATGAATCTGATCTGGATTCTTACCAAAGTGGGGTTGTGGTTTATCCATATTCAAATTTAGAAGAAGGTGTACATCAATTAAAAATTAAAGTTTGGGATGTACATAACAATTCTTCGGAAGCATATACTGAGTTTGTTGTAGTAAATGATGAGGGCTTGATTCTTCAAAACTTAATGAACTACCCGAATCCGTTTAGCGATTTTACTCGAATTCATTTTGAACACAATCGTCCGAATGAAACTTTGGAAGTCCGGTTGGAGATTTACGATATGAACGGGAAAATGATTAAATCTTCGAGCAACACTATTTCGGGCTCGTCCTATGCAAATTCTGATTTTATTTGGAATGGGACGTCTAGTAAAGGTACCACTGTGAATAGTGGAATATACCTTTGTAGAGTTGTTGTTTCTTCTCAAGAATTAGAGAAAGAAAGTATTATTACAAACCAAATGGTACTAATTAAATAAGTTTCGCGTTATTAAATTTATAAATTTGTCTTGTTTTTAAACCTTATTACATGAAAAAACTAGCATTACTTGCTCTAACGGGCATCTTGTTAACTATGAGCGCTAAAGCTCAAGATCTGCCAAATTCAGATTCAGATTATTTAAATAACCTGAATACCATTTCAACGTCGGTTCCTTTTTTGTTAATTGCTCCGGATTCCAGAGCTGGTGCCATGGGGGATGTGGGTGTTGCTACGTCGCCGGATCATAATTCCATTCATTGGAATCCATCGAAATTGGCTTTTTTAGAGGATGAGAGAGGTTTTTCAATGTCCTACACGCCTTGGTTGCAGGATCTTGTGCCGGAGATTAGTTTGAGTTATTTGTCAGGATTTAAAAAATTGAATTCCAAAAGTACTATTGCAGCCAGCTTGCGTTATTTTTCTTTAGGTGAAATTCAGTTTACGGATAACTCCGGACAGCCAATTTCAAAATTCAGTCCGAACGAATTTGCATTGGATGGAGCCTATTCGATGAAACTTTCGAAGAATTTTTCTACGGGGGTGGCGATGCGTTATATTTATTCAAATTTAACGGGTGGTATTAACATTCAAGGTGGAGGAGCTACGAAACCGGGGAATTCTTTTTCGGTAGACTTATCGTCTTATTATCAAAGTGATAATTTCGAAATAGATGAAAAAGATGCATACTGGGCAGCAGGTCTTAATATTTCAAACCTAGGGAATAAAATTTCTTATACCGATGGTGGTGAAGAGCATTTCTTACCTATGAATGCGAGATTTGGTACCAGCCTATTTATGGAATTGGATGAGTATAATACGGTATCTTTTGCCTTTGATGTAAATAAATTATTAGTTCCTACACCTCCGGTTTATGGAGTAGATGAAGACGGTGATCCAATTTATGATGAGAATGGAGATCAAATTATTGAAGCAGGGAAAGATCCGAATGTGGGTGTGCTTCAGGGCGTTTTTCAGTCTTTTGGTGATGCTCCGGGTGGTATGAAAGAAGAATTTAATGAATTGATGTTTTCTGTGGGTGCTGAATATTGGTATTTAAAGCAGTTTGCATTTAGAGGGGGTTATTTTCATGAACATGAAACGAAAGGAGCCAGAAAGTATTTTACGGTAGGTATGGGTCTGAAGATGAATGTATTTTCTTTAGATGTAGCTTTCTTATTACCTGCAACACGTGGAGTACGAAGTCCGTTGGCAAACACACTTCGTTTTACCTTGTTGTTTGATATGGCAGCTTTACACGCAACGAATAAAGAGTAATTTATGAATATTAGAGTTGGTTTCGGCTTCGATGTACATCGTTTGGATGAGGGTGAAGAGTTTTGGCTTGGTGGGATTTTGGTTCCACACAAAAAAGGAGCCGTAGGTCATTCGGATGCCGATGTATTAATTCATACCATTTGTGATGCTATTTTAGGTGCTGCAGATCTTAGAGATATCGGTTTCCATTTTCCAGATACAGATGCCAAATACAAAGGTGTCGACAGTAAAATTCTTTTAACAGATGTAATGGCTATTTTGAGAAAAGAAGGATACGAACTTGGAAATATAGATGCTACGATAGCCTTGCAAAAACCTAAGATCAATCCTTATATTCCTGAGATGAAGAAAGTTCTGGCTGAAGTGATGAGCGTTTCGCCGGGTCAGGTTTCGATAAAGGCAACGACAACGGAAAAGCTTAGTTTTGTGGGTAGGGAAGAAGGTGTTTCGGCGTATGCTGTTGCTTTAATTCAGAAACTATAAAACAGAACCTATAAAATTATTTAAGCCTCGCATCCTGCGGGGCTTTTTTTTGAGTCCTGGATGGCGCTGTTCCTACAGGATATAGCGAAAAATTGACCTTAATTCTATGATTACTTGATGCGACTTGTTTTGGTAGTTTGTGTTTGAGTACGAAGTGAGATAAGAAGAGTTGATTAAGCCTTTGCTGAAAGGTATTGGAAACCAGGTGGTAGTGTTTTTGTTGGTGGTAGATGTTTTGCTTGTGGTATTCAAATCGAATGCCTTGTGGAATGTTAGTTGAATATCAAACAAATTAGTACATTTGCGTTTCAAAATTATTACAGATGGCAAAGTTGAAGTATACGAAAGAAACATATTTGAAGTGGTATGAAGATATGTTACTTTGGAGAAAGTTTGAAGATAAAACCAGTGCGCTTTACATTCAGCAGAAAATTCGTGGATTTTTGCACTTATACAACGGTCAGGAAGCCGTTTTAGCAGGTTCTATCCATGCTATCGATCCTAAAAAAGATAAAATGATCACTGCTTACCGTGACCATGTTCAGCCTATAGCTATGGGAGTAAGTCCTAATAATATTATGGCTGAACTTTTTGGAAAAGCTACAGGCACTTCCGGAGGTAAAGGTGGTTCTATGCATATGTTTTCGAAAAAATATAATTTCTTTGGAGGACATGGTATTGTAGGTGCTCAGGTTCCTATTGGAGCAGGTATTGCTTTTGCTGATAAGTATAACGATACTGATGCAGTTACCCTTTGTTATATGGGTGATGGTGCTGTACGTCAGGGAGCCATTCATGAAACTTTCAATATGGCCATGATCTGGAACTTGCCGGTCATCTTTATTTGTGAAAATAATGGTTATGCTATGGGAACTTCAGTAGAGCGTAGTGCAAATCATACAGATATTTGGAAATTAGGTTTATCATACGAAATGCCTTGTTCACCTGTTGATGGTATGGATCCTGTAGCGGTTTCAAAGGCTGTAAAAGAAGCTGTGGATAGAGCTCGTAAGGGTGAAGGTCCAACTTTCTTAGAAATGAAAACGTACCGTTATAAGGGGCATTCTATGTCTGATGCTCAAAAATATCGTACTAAAGATGAGATTGCTGAATATCAAAAAATAGATCCTATTGCTAAAGTTCTTGAGCATATTAAGAAAAATAAATGGGCTACTGATGATGAAATTCAGGCGACTCTAGATAAAATTAAAGCAACGGTGAAAGAGGCTGTTGACTTTGCTGAAGAGTCTCCATTCCCGGCGAATGAGTCTCTTTATAAAAATGTTTACGTAGAGGAATATCCTTTCATAAAAGAATAAACTATGGCTGAAATTGTACGCATGCCGCGTTTGAGTGATACGATGACCGAAGGTACGGTAGCGAAGTGGCATAAAAAAGTTGGTGACACTATCTCTGAAGGCGATTTGCTGGCAGAAATAGAGACAGACAAAGCAACGATGGAGTTTGAATCTTTTCAGGAAGGTGTGTTGTTACACATTGGTGTTGATGAGGCTTCTACAGCTCCTGTTGATTGCATCCTGGCTATTTTGGGTGAAGAAGGTGAAGATGTAAAAGCTTTGATAGAAGCTGATGCAGCACCTGCTGTTGAAGAAGTGAAGGAAGAAAAGGTTGTAGCTCCTGTTCAGAAAGCTCCTGCAGAAACGTCGAAAGTTGTTTCTGCACCTGCGCCAACTCCTGCACCTGTTGTTTCAACCGGTAGTTCAAGTGGGAAAGTAAAAGCTTCTCCTTTAGCGAAGCGTTTAGCAGAAGAAAAAGGTTTTGATATTTCAAGAATATCAGGTACCGGAGAAGGTGGAAGAGTGGTAAAACGCGATGTTGATAATTACCAAGGTGGCGTTGTTAGAACCGGATTGAGTGAAGAACGTTACACGGAAGAGTCTGTATCGCAAATGCGTAAGACGATTGCTCGTAGATTGTCTGAATCTAAATTTACTGCACCTCATTTCTATTTATCGATTTCGGTAAATATGGACAATGCAATCACATCCCGAAAAGCGATCAATGCCAAGGGGGGGCAGAAAATATCATTTAATGATATCATTGTAAAAGCAACTGCAATGGCATTGCGTGAGCATCCTGTAGTGAATTCTTCATGGCGTGGTGATGTGATACGTAGAAATGAACATGTTAATATTGGTGTTGCCGTAGCTGTTGAGGATGGTCTTTTAGTTCCTGTGGTTCGATATACTGATACCAAAACACTTGGTGAGATATCTTCTGAGGTTAAGGGCTTTGCACAGGGTGCAAAGGATAAGAAATTACAACCTGCCGATTGGGAGGGAAGTACCTTTACCATTTCTAATTTAGGAATGTTTGGTATTGATGAGTTCACGGCAATTATTAATACGCCTGATGCTTGTATTCTTGCCGTAGGTGGAATTCAACAAGTACCTATTGTAAAAGAAGGGCAGATCGTTCCGGGCAATGTTATGAAATTGACTTTGTCTTGCGACCATCGTGTCGTCGATGGAGCTTCGGGCTCGGCGTTCTTACAAAGCTTAAAAGCTTATATAGAGAATCCGATAACGATGTTTGTATAAATTTTAAAAGTCCCCAATTGGGGACTTTTTTGTTACTAAGAATATCGATTTATTCAGGAGTTAATAATTGACGATGGATAATGAGAAACTATCAAGTAGTCATTTTGTCTCGATAGCTATTGGAATGAATCCTAACAACGATCAACCACCAACTATAAAGCAATTTGTTTATCAATACTTTGTTCAAGTGAAATGATTGTTTCGGTACGTTGTATTCCTTTTACAGATTGAATTTCTTCGTTTAGTACATGTCGCATATGCTTGGTGTTTTTACAACGAATTTTAGCAAAAATACTGTACACTCCGGTGGTATAATGTGCTTCAACAATTTCCGGTACCATGCTTAATTGCTCAATGACTTCTTTGTAGTTTGATCCTGTTTCCAGGTAGATCCCTAAAAAGGATGTCATATCATAGCCTAATAATTCGTAATTAATATTTAGTCGACTTTTTTTTACGATGCCTGCTTCTTCCATTTTTTTCATGCGAACATGAATGGTTCCGGCAGAAACGATCATTTTTTTAGCAATTTCGGTGTAAGGAGTCTTGGCATCTTTCATTAAGATGCTTAAAATTCCTCGATCGACATTATCAATTTGATAATCTGAGTCCATTCTGAAGGTGTTAAATTTAGTAATTGATAATCAAATGTACTTTAAATTATGTTATTATCAAAAATTAAATCATTTTATTAGTTCATTTGCAATTAAAGACTTCTTTGTTTTATATTTACACCAGTTAATCACTATAACACTGTGGGGTGATGAAACTGGCAGACATGCCCTCCTGTCTCGAGGGTGGAGGTTCTGGAATAAATCTTTTGGCTAACCACTCCGTGGAGGTTCGAATCCTTCTCCTACAGCAAATCAAATCCTCTTTCGTGAAAGCGAAAGAGGATTTTTCATTTAACAAAGTCCAAGCTTGCTTGTGACTTTGTTAAATGAAAAATCAACATAACGAACGAAGTGAGTATGAGGGTTTGATTTTAGCCACCCCCACAAAGGATCAGCGAGCGTAGCGAGCTAATCCTTTCTTGCTTGTGACTTTGTTAAATGAAAAATCATGATAACGAACGAAGAGCGTTTGAGGATTTGATTTTAGCCACCCCCACAAAGGATCAGCTAATCCTTTCTTTCTTGTGACTTAGTACTCCAACAACTCCTTCATCACCTTTTCAACTTTCCCGGCATTAGGGATCATTGTAGCTTCCAGCGTACTATTTAGAGGAATGGCAGGCATATTTTCGGCACCCAAAACTTTAACCGGAGCGTCTAAGTTTTTGAAACATTCCTGTTGTATTTCTCCTGCAAGCGCCTGAGCGAAACCAAACCCTTTAGGTTCTTCGGTAAGTACCAAACATTTATTGTGTTTGCGAACTGATTTGAAGATTGCATCTCTGTCTAGTGGAGCTAAGGTTCTGAGGTCTATAATTTCTATTTGTCCCTTATGGGATTTTGCTGCAGTATTTGCCCAGTAAACTCCCATACCGTAAGTAACCACGACCATAGAGTTTTCTGCTTTAATATTCTTTGCGTCTGCTTCTAAAACAATACGTGCTTTTCCGAAAGGGATTATGTAATCTTCGTCGGGTTCAATCGTTTTGGCATCTTCAGTTCCTTTAATTTTCGACCAGTACAAACCTTTATGTTCTAACATTACCACCGGATTTGGGTCGTAGTAGGCAGCTTTCATCAAACCTTTTAGGTCGGCTCCTGTAGAGGGATAGGCCACTTTAATACCATGGATATTTGTTAGGATAGACTCCACAGAAGACGAGTGGTAGGGCCCGCCGGAACCATAAGCTCCAATAGGTACGCGGATGATTGTGCTAACAGGCCATTTACCATTTGATAAGTAGCAGGAACGGCTTACTTCGGAGAACAATTGATTCAGACCCGGCCAAATGTAATCGGCAAATTGAACTTCTACGATGGGTTTGCAGCCTACAGCTGACATTCCTACTGTAGACCCAATAATAAAAGCTTCCTGGATGGGTGTGTTGTAAACCCGATTGTTGCCGAATTTTTGTGCCAGGGTTGCTGCTTCACGGAAGACACCTCCTAAGCGATGTCCTACATCTTGTCCGTATAAAAGTGCTTCAGGATGCTTTGCCAGAATCTCTTGTACCGCAAAAAGTGCGGCATCTACCATCATGATTTTTTCTTTTCCTGCAGGAGTTCTTTCTCCTTTTTCCTCGGTAATTGGTGTAGGAGCGAAGTCGTGGGTAAATAGATCTTGTGGGTTAGGATCTTCTGCCTGTATTGCTCTGTCGTATTCTGATTGAACAGTATTTACAGCTTTAGTATCAATTATGTTAATGTCTTTTTGTGTAAATCCTGCATCCAATAATTGTTGTTGTAAAATTGGAAGCGGGTCTCTTTGTTCGTGTTCTTTCAGGTCGTCACGATACCATTCTTTACGAACTCCTGAAGTGTGGTGTCCTAAAAGTGGTACTTTAGCGTGAATCATAAACGGTCGCCTTTCTTTACGGATGGTCTCTAAAACTTTTTTAATGGTTGTATACGATTCAATAAAATCGTTTCCTTTAATAGTTTTTAGCTCAATCCCTTTAAATCCTTGTATGTATTGCGAAGCATCGTTAGCACGAATTTCGGAAGCGTGGGCAGAAATGTCCCATTCATTATCCTGCACAAAGTACAAGATTGGGAACTGCTTTAGAGCTGCCATGTGTAAAGCTTCGGAAATTTCTCCTTCAGTAAGGGCAGCATCTCCAATAGAACAAACGACTACGGGTTTATCTTTTCCGTAATCTTTTGCTAAATTTTGTTGTTCCAAATATTTAATTCCCATAGCAGCTCCGGTTGTAGGAATGGCTTGCATACCTGTAGCCGAGGATTGATGGAGGATTTTGGGCATATCATCCCTGTTTAAACTCGGGTGAGAATAGTAGGTTCTACCTCCTGAAAAAGGATCGTCTTTTTTAGCCAATAGTTGCAACATCAAATCGTAAGGTTGCATTCCGATACTCAATAGAACAGAATCGTCCCGGTAATAAGGGGAAACCCAGTCTTGAGGATTTAATTGCAATCCCAAAGCAATTTGTACGGCTTCATGACCGCGAGAACATGCGTGTACATATTTACTGGTAACGGCAGCATTAGCTTCAAAAAGATCTGACATCGCACGGGCTGTACGCATCAGTTTGTAAGCTTTTTTTAGAATTATTTTATTTACACCAGCTTTTTTAGCTACGTTTATTTTTTCTTGAATTATTTTATTTGCAAAAGTTTTTACTGTCATATTTATTTTTTCTTGAATTTGTTAATCGCATCACGTGTAAAGTCAGAAAGTACAAGCTTACCACTTATGGTTGCTCTTTTTTGCAATAGTTCATCCCAGTGTTCAGTGCCTTCCCAAAAAATTTTCTTTAGCATTTGTAGGGCTTCCGGATTGGAGTTTGCTAAAGTATTTGCCAGTTTAGCAATGGCTTCATCCATTTCTTTGGTAGTGTCGTAAACTTCGGAATAAAGACCTTTTTCTTTCGCCCATTGTGCTGTTTGCCATTCCGTAGCATTGATGGCTAACTGACTCATGGCAGAAGTTCCAATTTTTCGTTCAACTGCAGGACCAACAACAAAAGGACCAATACCTATTGCTAACTCACTCAGTTTAACAGAGGCAAATTTCGTTGCTATGCAGTAGTCTGTCGCCGAAGCCATACCAACACCTCCACCAACGGCTTTACCTTGCACACGACCGATGATAATCTTTGGACATTTACGAGCGGCATTAATCACATTGGCAAAACCGTTAAAGAATATTTTTCCGGTTTCTAAATTGTCAATGCTGATGAGTTCATCAAAAGAAGCCCCTGCACAGAAAGCTTTTTCGCCTGCGCTTTTTAAAATAATCACAGTTACTTCATCGTTATTTCCCTCTTCTGTAATGGTATTGGCTAATTCTTGCAATACTTTTCCCGGGAGGGAATTACTCAAAGGATGATAAAATTCAATAGTTGCTATGTTGTTTTCGATGGACACATTTACGCCACCTTGTTCTACAGGATTTCCCATGTTATTTGCTTTGATCTAATTTTTTTACCATTGTTAAAATTGTGGCGATGGCTACGGTTTCATCCGTTTCATCGTACACGTCTACTAAGAATTTTACAATTCCTTTAGCGATATCGTCTTCCGATCGTTTTTCCTGATCTATTTTTTCTTTTACTGTAAATCGAACACCAATCGTAGCTCCTGCATAAACAGGTTTTGTAAATCTACATTCTTCTAGGCCGTAGTTTAACAGAACAGGTCCTTTTTTAGCATCTACAAATAAACCTGCTGCTGCCGAAAGTATGAAATATCCGTGAGCTACTCTTTCTTCGAAAATCGTTCCTTCTAAAGAAGTCACATCGGTATGTGCATAGAAGTGGTCCCATGAAACATTGGCAAAGTTAACGATATCTCCTTCGGTGATGGTTCTCTTTGGTGTGAATACGGTTTCACCAATCTCCAACTCTTCGAAGTGTTTACGAAAAACGTGAATGTTTTTTTCTTTTTGCTCGGCACCGTATTGGAATACGTTGGTAAGGTTTGTAATACTTGTCGGATGTCCTTGAATGGCCGTACGTTGTAAATAGTGCATCACACCACGTATTCCACCCATTTCTTCACCACCACCGGCACGACCGGGCCCACCATGTGTTAGCATGGGCATTGGCGAACCATGACCGGTACTTTCTTTCGCACAGTTGGCATTTAAGATCAGGATACGTCCGTGGTTTGCGGCAGCACCTAAAACAAATTCTTTGGCAATATTGTCATTAGCTGTTATGATGGAACATACTAAAGAGCCTTTACCCATTTTTGCCAATTCAATGGCTTCATCCATATTTTGGTATGGCATAATGGTGCTTACAGGACCGAAGGCTTCGATATTGTGACAGTCGGTTTTTGTGAACGGATCTTCGTTTAGGAATAGAATAGGAGACAGGAAAGCTCCTTTTTCTTTATTCGCTCCTAAAACGTCGAAATGATTCAGGTCGCCGTAAACGATCTCTTGTGATTTTGAAAGCTCCAATACTTTTTCTTTTACTTCTTCTCTTTGCTCCAATCCGGCAAGCGAACCCATACGAACTCCTTCTACAGAAGGATCTCCGATTGTAGTTTTTGCCAATCGTTTACCTAAGGCAATCTGTACATCTTCTACCTTATTGGCCGGAACGATAATACGACGAATGGCCGTACATTTCTGTCCTGCTTTCACCGTCATTTCTCTTTGTACTTCTTTGACGAAAATATCGAATTCAGCATCTCCTGGATTTACATCTTCACCTAAGACACAGCAGTTTAAAGAGTCGGCTTCCATATTAAAAGGAACTGCTTCGTTGATGATGTTTTCGTGAGCTTTTAACATTCTACCCGTAGAAGCAGAGCCGGTAAATGTTACTACATCCTGAGAAGTAACTTTATCGAGAATTCCTCGTGCCGAACCACAGATCAATTGTAAACTTCCTTCGGGAAGTATCCCGGTGTCGATGATCTCTTTTACCATTAATTCTGTCAGATAGCAGGTAACTGTAGCCGGCTTTACAATAGCCGGAACTCCTGCCAATAGGTTTACGGCAATTTTTTCCAGCATTCCCCAGATTGGGAAGTTGAAGGCATTGATGTGAATAGCAACTCCTTGCTTGGGAACACAAATATGCTGTCCGATAAAGCTTCCACCTTTAGAAAGTGAAGCCTGTTGGCCATCTAGATAAAAAGTTTCGTCAGAGAATTGTTTTCTCAAGCTTGCATAAGCAAATAAGTTACCGATACCCCCTTCGATGTCGATCCA
>JANXFM010000127.1 GCA_024959975.1 Flavobacteriales bacterium | reverse complement strand
TTAGAATAAATTATGTTTTTTTTAATTATCTCTCCTTAAACTATGGAAAATAAATGATGTGGTAAAATAAATTTAGTTATCGGCAGGAAATGCCCTTTTAGTGGTAAATTGAGGGGGTGGGTATCCAAAAAACAGCCTTATGGGTGGGCCTATTAGCATAGGGTGTCCACTCACCTACCAAGACACTAAATAATGCAGGAGAACCCAGTTATTGAACTACAACTTGAAGGAACGGATTAGAATGAGCGAATAACACGAACCCTGTCCGTACCGTCCTTATTGGCGTAGCCGTACGTGAGACCATCACCGAAACCGACGGACCACGCGAGGTTAGCACCGTACTCCGAGGAAGACCAATAAAAACCACTTTCAAAAGAGCCCTTGTTAGACTTATACATCGCTATTAACTCATTCCTAGTAGGTAATTTCCACTTTGGGTGGTTTTCATATTTTTCCATTACCTCATGCCATGTCATTGCTACCGGCTCATCATAAAACTGTTGTATTTTTTTCATTTTAATTTTTGATTTATTCATTTTTTACAAATTTAAAGTTAACACCAATGCACCTTTGCTTTCTATTAGGTAAAGTGTTAAATTGTTAAAAAGCACGAACAACACGAACCCTGCCTAAATTTAACTTACCGTAGTGGCCCGCATAACCATTACTGAAATTGACGGTCCACGCTCCGCTACTACTGGCCTCCGAGGAAGACCAATAAAAATCACTTTCAAAAGAGGCCTTGTTAGACTTATACATCGCTATTAACTCATTCCTAGTAGGAAATTTCCACTTTGGGTGGTTTTCATATTTTCCCATAGCCTCATGCCATGTCATTGCTACCGGCTCCTCATAAAACTGCTGTATTTTATTCATTTTAATTATTTTTTTAAAGTTTTTAATCAAATAAGGGTTTCGATTATTTAGTTTATTCCCAAAAACAACATCAAGTAGCTTCAAATAGCATTTATGCTACCCAAAACTTGTTTTTGTTATATAAACAGTCGTTAAAACCACTGAATTAACAGGGTATTAGCATGCAAGTTATTCAAAGAATAGAAAAAAACAAGGAGAATTTAGTTATCGGTAGAAAACACCCTTTTAACGGTGAATTTATAGGGTGGGTATCCAAAAAACACTCATGGGGGTGGGCTATTTAGTATATGACATACACTCACCTACCAAAACACTAAATAATGCAGGAGAACCCAGTTATTGAACTACACTTAGAAGGAGTGGATGGGCGGACCTTTAATAGAGAACTTCTACCAACACCTCCAGAATCAGTCTAATAACTAACTGCATAGCGGTTATTGAGCTAATACTTTTATATTTGAATAAAATCTCTACTAAAATGAAAAAGATTAGTACAACTGCGTTGTCTAAAATATTAATCTTCCTTATCACTCAGCCTCTTCTTGCCCAAGAAAAGATAGAATTTATCAGTGCTAATCCATTTAATTTTAGAGACATTATCGTTCATCTTGAGAAGCAAGAATCACAAGAGGTATTTGGAACCCTAAAATTGCCAAAAACAAATGATGAGAATAAAAAATTTCCTTTGATTATTGCACTTGCAGGTAGTAAAGGTTGGGCAGACCATCATTATAAATACCTAGAAATGTATAATGAAATGGGGATTGCTACATTTGAGATCAATAGTTTTAAAAGCAGAAACGTCACCTCTACAGTGGGGAGCCAAATTACTGTGACCACTGCAATGATGATATTAGATAGTTATAAAGCTCTAGAAGCGCTAAGTAAACATCCAAATGTTAATTCAAATAAAATTGCAATCACTGGATGGAGTTTAGGCGGAGGAGTGGCATTATATGCAGGATGGGAACCCTTAAGGAAAGCTATAAATCCAACCCATTCTTTTGTCGCTCATTTATCATTTTACCCTCCCTGTATTGTTGAACCTTTAAATTTAAATTTCACCTCTTCTCCAATTCATATTCTAATTGGAGAATTAGATAATTGGACTCCTGCAGATAAGTGTCTTGAATTAGTAAATAAATTGTATAATTCAGGGGCTGATGTAAATATTACAGTATACGATAATTCGTACCATTCTTTTGACAGAGAATCAGAACCCATCATTGACCCCAAGGGGTATATATTAACAAATTGTAGTTATAAGATCAAAAATGATGGAACGATATTAACTAAAAGATTAAATTTCCCAATACGAAGCCCATTAATGCAAAAAATCAGCTTAGCTTTTTGTGCTAAAAGGGGCCCTATGTATGGCGGGAATATTGAAGCAAGAAATGCATCGATTAAATTCTCGAATGCATTTATGAAAAAGCATTTAATGGATTAGTCTAAATGTGAGTTAAAGTCTAGGGATAGAAAAAAGCCACTCATAAGAGTAGCCTTTTCTTTTTATGTAATCGACCGCTGTGCGGTTAGCGTTAAATAAGTAAAGGGGTAAAGTGTTAAAAAGCGCGAATAACACGAGCGCTGCCTGGATAGATCTTATTGGAGTAGTACGTGAGACCATTACTGAAATAGACGCCCCACGCGTTGTAATTGCCGTACTCCGAGGAAGACCAATACCAATTACTCGCTATTCTGTACCGATAACTCAAAACCTTACACCGTAAACTCAAAACCGCTTGTATGTCAGTTAATTATGTGCTAAATTAGTAATACAATTAAAAGCAGTTCAAGTAATATTCTGGGGGGAGTATTAT
>JANXFM010000036.1 GCA_024959975.1 Flavobacteriales bacterium | reverse complement strand
GCCTATAGTATCACTTCAAATATACGTGAACTCGAAGGTGCTTTAATTTCACTTTTAGCTCAATCTTCTTTAAATAAAAGAGACATCAATCTAAGTCTTGCCAAAGAAATGATTGATCGCTTTGTGAAAAATACAACACGCGAAGTTTCCATAGACTATATCCAAAAAGTTATTTGTGACTACTTTGATCTTAGCTTAGAAGTATTAAACTCTAAAACAAGAAAAAGAAGAATCGTTCAGGCACGTCAATTAGCAATGTTCTTTTCTAAAAAGTTAACAAAATCATCTTTAGCAAGCATTGGAGCGCAATGTGGAGGAAAGGATCATGCAACTGTTCTTCACGCCTGCAAGACGGTTAACAACCTAGCGGATACAGATAAACAGTTCCGTTCTTATGTTGACGATCTCAGCAAAAAGCTTGAGCTACAGCAACTATAAAATTTAAAGCAGGATCTATTCCTGCTTTTTTTAGCTTATGAAAGAAAAAAAGATCTTAATGGTTTGCTTAGGGAATATATGCAGATCTCCATTAGCTGAGGGAATACTTGCTGAAAAATGTAAACACTTACCCATTATTGTAGATTCTGCCGGGACTTCAGCCTACCACATCGGACATGCTCCGGACATCAGATCTCAAAACATTGCAAGCATAAATCATATTACGATAGGAGATCAAAGAGCCAGAGAGTTAACAAGCACAGATCTGGAAACATTTGACCTGATCTATGTTATGGATAGCTCCAATCTCACAAACACACTTAAACTTGCTAAAAACAAAGAAGATAAAAAGAAGGTCCACCTCATTCTAAATGCATCAAATCCGGGGCAAAACCAAAATGTTCCTGATCCTTACTATGGAGGAGACCAAGGATTTAAAAATATTTTCGACATGCTAAATGATGCCTGCGAAGCTATCAGAATCCAACTTGAAAAAGAATTTAATGTCTAAGGGTAAGCTATACATGATCCCTACAACATTGGGAGAAAGCGATGTTACACAGATCTTACCCTTATCAGTAAAGGAGACCATTCATCAATTGGATGAATTTATCGTTGAAAATAGTAAAACTGCTCGGGCCTTTTTAAAACAGATGGGTATTCCAAGCCCTCAAAATAAATTAAAACTTCACATTTTAAATAAACATACTGAAGACCAAGAACTGTATGAGTTTTTAAACGGGTGTAGAAATGGAAAAAACGTAGGTCTCATTTCGGAAGCCGGTTGCCCCGGAGTTGCTGACCCCGGAGCTGAAATCGCAAGCATCGCCCATAAAGAAGACATTCAGATCATCCCTTTAGTAGGGCCTTCCTCCATCCTACTCTCTTTAATGGCTAGTGGAATGAATGGTCAATCTTTTACTTTTAACGGCTACTTACCTATCGATAAATCGGATGTAAAGAAAAAGCTAAAAGATCTGGAGCGAATCTCTAGAAGCTACAATCAAACACAGCTATTTATCGAAACACCCTACAGAAACAACAAACTCATAGACACGCTATACCAAAATCTTCAAAGCAACACGAAACTTTGTATTGCATGCGATATCAGCCTGAAAACTGAATACATTAAGACAAGGACTATTGCAGAATGGAAAAAGACTGCAAAGCCGGAACTTCACAAAAGACCCTGTATATTCCTTATTCATGCGCAGTAATACATGATAGAATTAAAGATTAGAGATGTATTTGAATTGATGTTTATTTTCCGATTTACCTTTTCATCACTAATGTGTTTCATTTAACAACTTAACTTTTAACATTCAATTTTTAATCTTTAACTTTCGATTTTTAAAAATTATGCAGATACAAGAAACAGGTTTTGAAGGGCTTCTAATACTCCAGCCAAGGGTTTTCGAAGACGATAGAGGGGCTTTCTGGGAAAGTTGGAACGAGACTACATTTAAAAAATTAAGCCTCGATATTCGCTTTATTCAGGACAACCAGTCTGTTTCTCACAAAAATGTACTTAGAGGGCTTCATTTTCAAAAACCTCCACATGCACAAGGTAAATTAGTCAGAGTTTCAAAAGGAAAAGCATTAGATGTAGTCGTTGACCTACGCAAGGGATCTAAAACCTTGGGAAAGCATTTTAAACTAAAATTAAGCAGTGAAAAAGCAAACATGCTTTGGATTCCCGCGGGTTTTGCGCACGGATTTGTTGCCCTGGAAGACAATACGGTATTTCAATACAAATGTGATACTTTATACCATCCAGAGTTTGAAGATTGCCTGGCCTGGGATGACCCCTCACTTGCTATTGATTGGGAAGTGAAAAACCCTATTATTTCATCTAAGGATAAAAAAGGGAAATATTTGAAGAGCTTAATTCAATTTTTTGATGAAACAACTTAAAAATGTTGCAGAAGTCATCGGAATTCGAAATGAAGAATTATTTTTGCAAAACATTAATGTTTTAAGTGAAAAAGTAGAGCTTCAACTCGTTAAAGATAAAATGTAGTAAATGGCTAAGCCTCAAGAATATATTGAAGTTCAGGGAGCAAAGGTTCACAACCTGAAAAACATTGATGTTAAGATTCCTCGTGACAAACTTGTTGTAATTACAGGCTTGAGTGGCAGTGGAAAATCATCACTTGCTTTTGATACGATTTACGCTGAAGGACAAAGAAGATACATAGAAACTTTTTCAGCCTATGCGCGTCAATTTCTAGGAGGATTGGAACGTCCTGATGTAGATAAAATTGATGGCTTAAGTCCTGTCATTTCTATTGAACAGAAAACGACCAATAAAAATCCACGCTCTACGGTAGGAACAATTACTGAGATCTACGACTTCTTACGCCTACTTTATGCCCGTGTTTCTTATGCCCACTCCTATGAAACAGGAGAGAAAATGGTTAGCTATACGATTGAGCAAATTAAAGACCTGATTATTAAATCATACCCAAATCAGAAAATTCTTTTGTTAGCTCCAGTTGTAAAGGCTAGAAAAGGTCATTACAGAGACTTATTCGAACAAATACTTAAACAAGGATTTATAAAAGTTCGAATAGATGGAGAAATCCAAAACATTATGCCGGGCTTAAAACTCGATCGTTATAAAAATCATGATATTGAAATTGTAATTGACCGATTACAAATTAATGGAGATGTAGAAAAGAGACTGAAAGAATCTCTTGATGTTGCCTTAAAATTTGGCAAGGGCATTATGCAGGTTTATGCTCCCGAAAGTGATAGCTTAAGATTCTTTAGTAAGCATTTAATGTGTCCTACAAGTGGAGTAGCATACGATGACCCGGAACCTAACTCTTTCTCATTTAACTCACCAAAAGGTGCTTGTAAAACTTGTAATGGTCTGGGGGTCGAAATGAAAATTGATGAAAATAAGATCTTCCCCGACCACAACCTATCCATTGATAAGGGAGGGCTTGCACCCATTGCCGATCGTAAAAGCCCATGGATAAAGAAACAATTAGCCATTATTGCTAAGCGTTATAAATTCGATTTAAAAGACCCCATTCATACGATTCCAAAAAAGGCCATTGATGTTATTTTAAACGGGTCAGAAGAATCCTTTAAGATTTCCAATAAAACTCTTGGAATTACACAGGATTACAGGATTAACTTTGAAGGAATTGCAAATTTTATCAGCTATCAATTTCACCACTCTGATTCAGCAGGTTTAAAGCGTTGGGCTAAAACCTATATGTTCGAAAAAGACTGTTCAAAATGTAATGGTAATCGCTTAAAAAAAGAATCTCTGCACTTTAAGATTGATGGCTATAACATCTCTGATCTTGCACATTTAGATATTTCAGAGTTGCACAACTTTTTTAATCATCTTGGAAATAAGCTAGACGATAGACAAAAAACTATTGGTGTTGAAATCATTAAAGAATTAAAAACACGTCTAAGATTCTTACTAGATGTAGGTTTAGACTATTTAAACCTAAATAGAAGCTCTAAATCTCTATCAGGTGGAGAAGCACAGAGAATTCGTTTAGCAACACAAATAGGCTCCCAATTGGTTGGGGTTCTCTACATTCTCGATGAACCAAGTATTGGCTTACATCAAAGAGATAACACACGACTTATCAAATCTCTTCAAAATTTACGTGACATTGGGAATTCTGTATTGGTTGTTGAGCATGATAAGGAAATGATTGAAAGTGCAGATTACGTACTAGATATTGGTCCCGGAGCAGGTAGACACGGGGGTGAAATTGTCTGTAAAGGAACGCCTAAACAGATCATGAAAAATCATACACTTACCACTCAATACCTGAATGGTGAAAAGGAGATTCGCATCCCGACCATTCGTAGGGAAGGGAACGGAAAACACCTACACCTTTACGGAGCAACAGGGAACAACTTAAAAGATGTAGATCTTATTCTTCCCTTAGGAAAACTTGTTTGTGTTACTGGAGTATCAGGAAGTGGTAAATCTACCTTAATCAATGAAACCCTCTACCCCATTTTAAACACTCATTTCTTTAGAGCTCTAAAGAAACCTATGCCTTATAAAGATATAACCGGCTTAGAGCATATTGACAAGGTTATTGACATAGATCAGTCACCAATTGGACGTACACCACGATCTAACCCGGCTACTTACACCGGTGTTTTAAGTGAAATAAGGAACGTGTTCTCGGAAGTGCCTGAAGCTAAGATTAGAGCATACAAACCTGGTAGATTCTCTTTTAATGTAAAAGGTGGAAGGTGTGAAACCTGCGAAGGTGGAGGAATGCGTGTTATAGAAATGAACTTTCTTCCAGATGTACATGTTCATTGCGAAACATGTAACGGAAAAAGATTCAATAGAGAAACTTTAGAAATTCGGTACAAGGGTAAATCAATTTCTGACGTACTCCAAATGACCATTAATCATGCCGTAGAGTTTTTCGAACCGATCCCTAAAATTTATAGAAAAATTAAAACTTTACAAGAAGTCGGTTTAGGTTACATCACACTAGGACAACCATCTACCACCTTGTCTGGTGGTGAAGCTCAACGTGTAAAACTAGCTACTGAGCTAAGCAAAAGAGATACCGGAAATACACTTTTCATCCTGGATGAGCCCACTACGGGGCTTCACTTTGAAGATATACGTGTATTGATGGAGGTTTTAAATAAACTTGTAGAAAAAGGGAATACGGTACTTATTATAGAGCACAATATAGATGTTATAAAACTTGCAGATCATATTGTCGATTTAGGTCCTGAAGGTGGTAAAGGAGGTGGGACCATACTATGTGAAGGTAGCCCTGAAACCATCTTGAATAACGAAAAAAGTTACACCGTACAATACCTGAAAACAGAATTAAACTAATACAATCTCATTAAAAGATATTTTGAAATAAGTTCAAAGAAATTTGTTCTGAATTTGAAAAATCACTTTTGTTCAAGCAACCATTTCTTTGCTGCATCTACATTTGTAAAGGAACTGATAATGAAATTAGGTTTATTTATACCCAAAAAGAAATTAGCAATTAGTTTGGACAAAGGATTACTTACAAACA
>JANXFM010000076.1 GCA_024959975.1 Flavobacteriales bacterium | reverse complement strand
TCATCGATTTGACATCGGAATCTTTTGTCTTTTTTATCAAGGACTTTAAAACGTATAACGATTTAACTGATTTGATTGCTTACGAAGAGTTTGAGTATGTTTATCACCTTAATAAGTTAATGATTAGTTTTTAAATAAACAAAAGCCCCCGCAATTGCGGGGGCTTTGTTGTTTATATCAAAAATCCTAGGAGGAACTTCGTTGCTATTTTACCAGACTCAAATTTATGTATGAGTGATATTGCTTTAAATATGAGTGATATCACCTATATGATACTGGTTGTTAAGTCTTTATATTTGTATCAGAAAATTTAATAGTTGAATTTAAATAATTGAAATTATGAAAAAATTACTATTGGCAATATCCGTTCTGGCTATTGCAATGGTTTCTTGTGAAAAAGACGTCAATTCTGTAAGTACAGAATCTAAGTTTATTGGTAAATGGGAAGCTCAGAGGTACGAAGATAGTTATGAATATGGGGTGTTGAATTCGGAGGATACGACCATTAGAATTGTTGAAGAATCAGAGTTTGAATCGTATTCTGCTGATCCTGAAGAGTTAATTTTAGACTTCACTTCTGATTCTTTATTTGTGGGTGAAGATGATTTTGATGAAGCTGAAGTTTACGCTTGGACTTATAGTGATAATACTTTGTATTTGGAATACACTTACGAAGATTCTACAGATTATGTGGAGTTGCAGGTTGAAACATTATCGAATACATCTTTAGTAGTAAGTTATTACGAATATGAGTCCTATAATGATGGAGGCACAATTGGTTATGAAGAATATGAAGAGAAGATATACTTTGAAAAAATAAATTCGGAAGAAGGAAGGCGAGGAGCGAACAGACTTATAAAGGGTGATAAAGCTTCATTTTTTCAGGGTCTTAGAAAAAGGAGAATTAGAAAGCATTAAAGATAAATTTATTGATAAAAAGTAAAGCCCTCGCAATTGCGAGGGCTTTGTTGTTTATATCAAAAAAAGATTATTTTGATTTTTCTGCAACCCAGTTACGAGCATTTACAAAAGCTTCGATCCATGGGGAAACTTCGTTTCCATTTTCCGGATAGTGTGCCCAGTTCCAAGGGAAGATAGAACGCTCCGGGTGAGGCATCATCACTAAGTGACGGCCATCTTTTGAAGTGATTGCTGCCGTGTTAAAGTCAGACCCATTTGGGTTTGCAGGGTAGCTCTTGTAGCTGTACTTCGATACAATCTGATATTGATCTTCGTTGTAAGGTAAATTGAATTTACCTTCACCGTGCGCTACCCATACACCTAAACGAGAACCTGATAGTGTGCTAAACATCACTGAGTTGTTTTCGGGTATATCTACATTCACAAAACCGGACTCAAATTTGTGAGAGTCGTTGTGAAGCATTTTTGGTTTTTCTTCGTGTTCCGGGTTTATCATTCCCAATTCTACGAATAACTGACAACCGTTACAAATACCTAAGGATAGTGTGTCTTCTCTTTCGAAGAAGTTCTTTAAAGCAGTACGTGCATTGTCGTTATACTTAAATGAACCGGCCCATCCCTTTGCAGAACCTAAAACGTCTGAGTTAGAGAATCCCCCAACGGCAGCGATAAAGTTTACATCGCTCAGATCTTCACGGCCACTCATCAAGTCGGTCATGTGGATGTCTTTTACATCGAAACCGGCCAGGTAAAGTGCATAAGCCATTTCACGCTCAGAGTTTGAACCCTTTTCACGGATGATGGCCGCTTTTAATCCACTAGCCGTTTTTCTGTTCGGATCTAATCCCATGGATGCCAACTGTCCGCTGAAACCTCTAGGGAAGTTGAATTCCAAAGGCATGTGCTTATAGTTATTGAATCGCTCAAGCGCTTTTTCTTCACCACTTTGCTTGCGGTCTAACAAGTACGAAGTCTTGTACCAAACATCTCTTAAATCACTAACGCTTAAGTTGAAGTTTGTATCATTATTGGTAATGCTTAATTCAGAAGCATCGACTACAGTACCCAATGTATGGTATGTAATATTCATCTCTGCTAAAATAGCATCTACTTTAGCGATGTCATTTACCTGAAGTAAAACACCTGCGTTTTCAGAGAATAATACCTTAACAATATCTTGTTCGTTTAAGCCTGATAGATCGATGTCGGCACCGAGGTTTACATCCGCAAAACAGAGTTCTAATAAAGCGGTAATTAAACCACCTGCAGAAATATCGTGTCCGGCTTCAACCAGGTCAGACTTAATTAATTTCTGAATCGCATTGAAACCATTTTTAAAGAATTCAGCATCTTTAATGGTTGGCGTTTCAGAACCTACTTTGTTATTTATTTGAGCAAATGAACTACCACCTAATTTAAACGCATCTTGCGATAAGTTGATGTAGATAATCGGTGCATTTTCTTTTTTCTTTAATACAGGACTCACCACCTGGTTGATGTTACTACACTCACCAATGGCAGAAATGATGACCGTACCCGGAGAAACCACTTTGTTTCCGTCCTTGTACTTCTGTGTCATTGATAAACTATCCTTTCCGGTAGGAACGTTAATCCCTAAAGAAATAGCGAAGTCGCTGATCCCTTTTACTGCATCGTATAAACGTGCATCTTCACCTTCATTTCTACACGGCCACATCCAATTGGCACTTAAAGAAACTCCGTTTAAGTTATCGGTAATAGGAGCGAAGACGATATTTGTTAAGGCCTCGGCAATAGAATTGCGCGAACCGGCAACAGGATCGATCAATGCACTTACAGGAGCGTGTCCTACGGAAGTAGCAACACCCAATTGACCTTTGTAATCTAAGGCCATCACACCACAATTGTTTAGTGGGATGTGTAAAGGACCTGTATTTTGTTGTTTGGCAACTCTACCCGATACACAACGATCAACTTTGTTCGTTAACCAGTCTTTACATGCCACTGCTTCTAATTGAAGAACCGATGTAATGTATTCTAAAAGGTTGTCTTGATTGTATTTTAACTTAGAGAAGTTTGAATCTTCTCTATTGTCTGTCATAATAGTTTTTGGAGAAGAACCAAAGTAGTGATTCAACTTCATATCGATGGGCTTGCTGCCGTCTTTGCTCGACTCAAAAGAGAAGTTCATGTCTCCTGTGATCTCACCTACATTGTAGAAAGGTGCTCTCTCACGCTCGGAGATTTTACGGAGCTCTTCGAGGTGTTTTTCATTGATCACCAATCCCATACGTTCCTGAGACTCGTTACCAACGATCTCTTTTGCCGATAGGGTAGGGTCACCTACTGGAAGCGCTTCTAAATCGATTTTCCCACCTGTTTCTTCCACCAATTCGGATAGACAGTTTAGGTGTCCACCTGCACCGTGATCGTGAATGGAAACAATAGGATTCTCATCACTTTCTACCATAGCTCTAATCGCATTGGCAGCACGTTTTTGCATTTCAGGGTTGGATCGCTGAATGGCATTTAATTCGATGGCATTATCCAATTCACCTGTATCAACAGAAGACACCGAAGAACCTCCCATACCAATACGATAATTGTCACCACCTAAGATGACCACACGGTCACCTTTGTTAGGTACATCTTTAAGGGCGTCCTCATGTTTTCCCCATCCGATACCACCGGCTAACATAATTACCTTATCGAAACCAAGTTGTTTGTCGTTTTCTTCATGTTCGAAAGTCAAAACCGAACCCGAAATTAAAGGCTGACCGAATTTGTTCCCGAAATCAGAAGCACCGTTCGATGCTTTTATTAAGATATCCATTGGTGTTTGGTACAACCAAGGACGTTCCTCCATTCCTGCTTCCCAATTGCGTTCTTCTTCCAAACGAGAGTAGGAAGTCATGTAAACGGCAGTACCTGCTAAAGGCAAACTACCTTTACCACCTGCCAGACGGTCTCTAATTTCACCACCCGAACCTGTTGCAGCTCCGTTAAAAGGCTCTACCGTAGTAGGGAAGTTGTGCGTTTCCGCTTTTAGCGATAATACAGCTTGAACTTCTTTGGTGTGGTAGTAATCGGCAATATCCTGACGCTTTGGAGCGAATAATTCAATCTTAGGTCCTTTTACAAAAGCAACATTGTCTTTGTAGGCAGAAACCAAGTTTCCTCCGTTCATTTCGGAAGTTTTCCTGATCAACTTGAAAAGACTTGTTTCTTGTTCTTCACCGTCGATGATGAAAGTCCCGTTAAATATTTTGTGGCGACAGTGCTCAGAGTTGATTTGAGAGAATCCGAATACTTCAGAATCTGTTAATTTTCTACCAATCTCCTCACTTATGCTATTTAAATAATCTACTTCTTCCTGATTTAATGCTAATCCTTCTTTTTCGTTATAAGCAGCGATGTCTTCAATGTGAATAATCTCTTCAGGTTTTGTGTCAACCGTAAAGATTTCTTGATGAAGCCCCTTGTATTTTACCTGCAACATTGGGTCGAAACCTGCTTGCTCATCAAAAGCAAAGTATTCTTCAATACGATTGATGCCTTTGATGCCCATGTTTTGGGTGATCTCAACAGCATTTGTACTCCAAGGTGTAATCATTTCCTTTCTAGGACCTACAAAAGTACCGTCAATAGCCTGGGCATTTAATTGTTCGGCATCTCCGAATAACCATTGTAGTTTCTCACAATTTTCCTGGCTAATAATTTCTTTAGTGGCTACGGCAAAAACTTGGTTTGCTCCCTTAAAGAATGAAATCATGGGCAGATCTTTTTGTTGCTTTTAATAGTTGCGAAATTAGGGTTTTTCGAGAATAGTGCCAATTAAAAAGCCCCGAACCCGGGGCTTTTTTTATTTTAAAAGGCTTTCGATTTGTTCGGCTAATTCTGTACCGATTCGATCTTGAGCTTCAAGTGTTGCAGCGCCGATGTGCGGGCTAAGCGATACTTGAGGAGCCATAAGAACTTTCATATTTGGTTTTGGTTCGTTTTCGAACACGTCTAAACCAGCAAAGCGTACTTTACCACTTTCCAGTGCATCTAACAAATCAGCTTCGTTGATTACACCACCACGAGCAGCGTTAACTAAACCAACCTGATCTTTCATCATTTCAATTTCCTTCTTATTGATAAGTGGTTTACCTTGGTAAGGAACGTGTACTGTAATGAAATCTGCATTTTTGTATACATCCTCAATGGCAACTGTAGTGATGTTGAAGTTCACTTTTTGTCCATCGTAAAAGTCCAATTCAATAGTTGCACTCTCGCAGAATGGATCATGAGCAATGACTTCCATTCCTTGTCCTAAAGCAACTTTAGCAACTTCTCTACCGATACGTCCAAAACCGATAATACCGATTTTTTTACCACGCAATTCGATACCCGCACCATAGCTTTTCTTCAACTCTTTAAAGCGAGAGTCGCCATCCAAAGGCATGTTGCGATTGGCATCAAATAAGAAACGAACCATACCGAAAAGGTGTGCGAAAACTAATTCAGCAACTGAAGCAGAACTCGCAGCTGGTGTGTTGATGACGTGTAATCCTTTTTCTCTCGCATAGTCTACATCGATGTTATCCATACCAACTCCACCACGACCGATGAGTTTTAAGTTTGGACAAGCATCAATGATGTCCGTACGAACTTTCGTTGCGGAACGAACTAAAAGTCCGACAACATTATTTTCATTGATGTACTCGATTAAGCTTTCTTGAGCTACTGTGTCTGTGATTACTTCGAATCCGGATGCTTCCAATGCATCGATTCCACTTTGTGCAATTCCGTCGTTAGCTAGTATTTTCATTTTTAGTCTTCTAAGTCGTTATCAAAAACTTCAATAATATTGCTCTTTTTCACCAATGGAGTCCATTTGGTTTTGAAGCGTGTAGCACGAACAATATGGTTGTCTATCCAGTGGTAGTTACCACCTCGAGGTTTGTTCATCAATAAACCGTGGTGTTTAAATCCGTGTTTATCTAACCAGGTTAGTGTTACTTCTCTGGTATCATCAGTTCTCGAAGTAAAGAATGTAATGATATGTCCTTCGTCATACCATTGATTTATGATTTTACGAGCATCTTCCCAAGGCTCACAAGTCACCATTCTTTCGGGTTCTTCGTTTGGTACGTCTTCTGTGATAGTACCATCGATGTCGATGAGGTAATTCTTAACATCTTCACCTAATTGAGGGCTGATATGTTTACCGTCTTCGTCGTAAAGTTCTTTAAGTTCCTGGGTCATTTTTAGGAGAGTTTTTCTAGTTCTTGCATTGTATTTACCAATACCTGAACACTTTCTAAAGGAAGGGCATTGTAAATAGAGGCACGGTAACCACCTACAGAGCGGTGACCATTTAACCCACTAATTCCGGCATCATTCCATAGTTTGTCAAAAGTTTCTTGTTTACTATCGTCCGTTAAGACGAAAGTAACATTCATTTTTGAACGATCTTCAATAGCAGCGACACCTTTAAATAGAGGGTTTCTGTCAATTTCAGAATAAAGTAATTCAGCTTTAGCAGTGTTTACTTTTTCTATACCTTCTACACCTCCATTTTTCTTTAGCCATTCTAATGTTAACATAGAAACGTAGATGGCAAATACAGGTGGTGTATTGAACATTGATCCCTTTGAGATGTGAGTTGTATAATCTAACATCGTAGGGATTTCACGTCCAGTTTTGTTAAGGATTTCATCTTTTATGATGACCAAAGTGGTTCCTGCAGGTCCCATGTTTTTCTGTGCACCGGCGTAAATCAAATCGAATTTTGAAACGTCAATTTTTCTGGAGAAAATATCTGAGGACATATCACATGCCAACAAGGTATCTCCGGAAACTTTCGGGAATTCATGAAACTGAGTTCCAAAGATTGTATTGTTAGATGTGAAGTGTAGATAGTCTACATCTTCAGGACAGGTAAATCCTTTTGGAATGTAAGAGAAGTTTTTGTCTTTAGAGCTAGCAATAACACTAATATCTCCAAGTTTTTGCCCTTCTTTTAAAGCTTTTCCAGACCAGGCACCTGTGTTTATGTAGGATGCTTTACCAGTTGTCTTTAATAAATTCATTACAGTCATTAAAAACTGAGTACTTGCTCCACCTTGAAGGAACAATACTGAGTAGCCTTCCGGTACGTTTAATAATTCTTTTACTAAAGCTTGTGCTTTATCCATTACCGCAATGAAGTCTTTGCTTCGGTGCGAAATTTCGATTAAAGAAAGGTTTAAGTCGTTGAAGTTTAGTACAGCTTGTGAAGCTTGTTGAAGAACCTCTTGCGGCAGTATGCAAGGTCCAGCACTGAAGTTGTGTTTTTTCATCTTTAAAATGAGTCAGTTTGGCTTAGTGAATAAAAAAGCAAAATTCGACTATTTAAAGGATATGAGAAAAATTTTAGCCGGTTATTATTAATAAATTTTAATGGTCAAATATAGGTAAATTATGGTATTTAGATGACTAGTTGGTAATGGCTGGTGGTTAATTTTCAGATCAGCACATTTTCAAACTACAATTAGTCATTATTAATTGGTAATTATTGAGATTGCAATCCTCTTTGGATGTTTTTGGCTTGTTTTCTATCCTGACTTTTGTCGTTAAAAGCAGGGACGTCTTCTACCAGGCGCCATTTCCCATTTTTAAAGGTAAGTCCGTCGTAGCTAAGGCTTGGAACGTAAAATTCAAACATACCTTTCTCTGCACCTTCTAAAGGTTCAAGATGATCGAAAATGATATAGTCATTATCTTTGTTATACCCCATATTAGTGCTGGTTTTCTTAGAGTATTCTAAGACCATTCTGTATCGGGTGCCGTCATTCATTTTTATGACAGGAGCACCAAATATAGGCTCTTCATTTTCGTCGAAATGGAGGATGTCAACAATTCTTTTCGTGGTAGATCTATTATTTCCATCCCAACCTAAAAGAGTGTAGTAGTCTTTCTTTTCAAATCTAGTGTGCACTATGTCTGAGTAGAGGGCTCCAAACCAGTCACCATCTGTAAATACTTTATACTCTTCATCTTCTACAAAAGAAGA
>JANXFM010000190.1 GCA_024959975.1 Flavobacteriales bacterium | reverse complement strand
AATATATCTACTTGTTAATTTAACACAAGCTTCTAATGCTTCATCCGTGTATGTAACATTGTGATGAATCTCATACCTATCCTTAATGTTTTTAAGGATCTGCAATGTCTCTTCATTCGTTGTAGGTTCAACTAAAACCTTTTGAAATCTACGCTCCAAAGCACCATCTTTTTCGATATGTTGACGATATTCATCCAGTGTAGTCGCACCAATACATTGCACCTCTCCTCTTGCCAGAGCAGGCTTAAACATGTTGGAGGCATCCAAACTTCCAGCTGCGCCACCGGCACCAACGATGGTGTGAATTTCATCAATGAAGAGAAGGATGTTAGGATTGTTTTCTAATTCGTTTAAGACAGCTTTCATTCGCTCCTCAAATTGCCCTCTATATTTTGTACCTGCTACTAATGAAGCTAGATCAAGGGTAATGATTCGCTTGTCAAATAAAACGCGTGAAACCTTCTTTTTTACGATTCTTAAAGCTAAGCCTTCTGCAATTGCTGATTTACCAACACCCGGCTCACCAATGAGTAATGGGTTGTTCTTTTTTCTACGAGAAAGCACCTGAGATACACGTTCTATTTCCTTTTCTCTACCTATTACAGGGTCAAGCTTATCTTCTTCTGCAAGTAAGGTTAAATCTCTACCAAAATTATTAAGAACAGGTGTCTTAGATTTTACATTACCCTTAACTTTTTTACGGGATCTGTAATCTTCAGATTCTGAACCGGTACTTTCAAACTCATCGTCATCATCATCATTAGCAAAAGGCATTTCGGATTTAGCCTCATCATAAGATTCATTGCCAACTCGCTCTTCAAACTGCTCTTTTATAATCTCGTATGTAACACCTAGTTGCTCGAGTAGTTGAAACATCGGGTCCGATTCATTTCTTAGAATACATAACAACAAATGAGGTGTTCCTATTAAATCACTACTGTAAAGTTTAGCCTCTAGAAAAGTTGTTTTTAAAGCTTTTTCAGCTTGCTTGGTTAAAGGCAGGTTAGGGGTTTTGGTTGGTTTAGCAATTGCTTCCGAAATTGACACATCTTCAATTCGTTTTCTCAATAATTTTACATCGACCCCTAAAGAAAGAAGTATGTCAATAGCCATTCCTTCTCCTTCCCGAATCATACCCAGCAATAAATGCTCTGTGCCAATATGTTTATGGCCTAATCGAAGGGCTTCCTCTTTACTAAATTGTATTACATCCTTAACTCGTGGCGAGAAATTTTCATCCATAACAGTTAAATTTTTAAATCAATAATTTGTCTCATTTCAAAGGTAGGTAGCTTTTTACTAAAAAAGGAATATCTAAGTATCTTTTTTTAACATTATGAAGGTGTAAATTGTTAATTATTTCCTTTAAATACCTTAACACATGAGGGGATTTTACCCTATATTCGTGTGTCTTTACAAGATAGGAAAAAATACAAACATTTAAAAGCTTTTTAGATGGCTGAAGGAGAAAAAATTATACCAATAAATATTGAGGAAGAAATGAAATCTGCCTACATCGATTATTCGATGTCGGTTATTGTTTCTCGTGCCTTACCGGATGTAAGAGATGGATTTAAACCCGTTCACCGCAGAGTACTCTTCGGAATGCATGAATTGGGAATTCGATCGACCGGTGCTCATAAGAAGTCTGCAAGAATTGTCGGGGAAGTACTGGGTAAGTACCACCCACATGGAGATTCTTCAGTTTATGACTCTATGGTACGTATGGCTCAGGATTGGTCTTTGCGTTATATGCTTGTTGACGGGCAGGGTAACTTTGGTTCGATTGATGGTGATAGTCCTGCGGCAATGCGTTACACGGAAGCCAGACTAAAGAAGATTTCTGAAGAGATGTTGAAAGACATCGACAAAGAAACCGTTGATTTCCGTCTAAATTTTGACGACTCTCTTCAAGAACCTACCGTTCTTCCAACAAGAGTTCCTAACTTACTAATTAATGGGGCTTCTGGTATTGCAGTAGGTATGGCAACAAATATGCCTCCTCACAATTTAACGGAAGTTATTAACGCTACCACGGCATATATCGACGACAATGATATCGATACAGAAGGCCTGATGAATTATGTTAAAGCTCCTGATTTCCCAACAGGTGGTACCATTTACGGTTACGATGGTGTAAGAAATGCTTTCGAAACGGGTAAAGGTAGGGTCGTATTAAGAGCTAAAACTTCTTTCGAGGAAATTGATGGTCGCGATTGTATTATCGTTACAGAGATTCCTTATATGGTGAATAAGGCCGATATGATCAAGAAAACGGCTGACCTTGTTAACGATAAGAAGATTGAAGGTATTTCGGATATTCGCGATGAATCTGACCGTAATGGTATGCGTATCGTTTACATACTTAAACGCGATGCCATTCCGAATATCGTATTAAACAAATTATACAAGTACACTGCGCTTCAAAACTCATTTTCAGTAAATAACATTGCCCTGGTAAAAGGCAGACCCATGTTGCTTACGCTAAGAGAAATGATTAAATATTTTGTTGAACACAGACACGAAGTTGTTGTACGTAGAACGAAATACGAATTAAAACAAGCTCAAAAGAGAGCACATATCCTGGAAGGTTTATTAATCGCACTAAACAACTTAGATGATGTTATTGCATTAATTAAAGCTTCTAAAACCCCTGAAGAGGCAAGAGAAGGTTTGATGTCTCGTTATGGCTTAACAGAAATTCAGGCGAAAGCGATACTTGATTTAAGGCTTCAAAAGTTAACCGGACTTGAGCAGGATAAAATTAAAGCTGAGCATGCCGAATTAATGAAGTTAATCGCTCATTTAGAAAATATTCTTGGTGATGAGTCATTGCGTATGAGTATTATTAAAGATGAGTTAATTGAAATTCGTGATAAATACGGCGACGAAAGACGTACTGATATTGAATATGCCGGTGGAGATTTAAGCATCGAAGATATGATCCCTAATGCTGAAGTTGTCATTACAATTTCTCACCTGGGATACATAAAGCGTACTTTATTATCAGAATATAAAACTCAAAGTAGAGGAGGAGTAGGGTCTCGTGGAGCTACGACCAGAGATAAAGATTTTGTGGAGCACATTTTTATGGCAACCAACCACAATTACATGTTGTTCTTTACCGAAAAAGGTAAATGTTTCTGGCTGAAAGTTTACGAAATTCCTGAAGGATCTAAAACTTCTAAGGGTAGAGCAATCCAGAATCTGATTAATATAGAGCCGGACGATAAAGTAATGGCTTACCTTAATGTTGATAACCTTAAGGACGAAGAATATATTAATAATCACTTTATTATTATGTGTACCAAGCGTGGGGTTATTAAAAAGACAACGCTTGAAGCTTACTCCAGACCAAGAATAAATGGTATTAACGCCATCGGTATTCGCGAGGATGATCAACTACTTGAAGCAAAATTAACTACAGGTGATTCATTCATCATGCTTGCTGCGAAATCAGGTAAAGCAATTCGCTTCCATGAAGATGCTACAAGAGCTATGGGTAGAAATGCTACAGGGGTAAGAGGTATCCGTATTGAAGAGCAAGATGAGGTAATAGGTATGATTTGTGTTAATGATGAACAATCAAATGTGCTCGTTGTATCAGAAAATGGGTATGGTAAACGTTCTCATATCGAAGACTACCGTATTACGAATCGTGGTGGTAAAGGTGTTAAAACCATTAGTGTTACAGAAAAAACAGGTAATCTGATTGCAATTAAAAATGTTACCGACGAAAATGACTTGATGATTATCAAAAGATCGGGAGTAACTATTCGTTTAGGTGTTGAGAATATGCGCGTCATGGGTAGAGCAACACAAGGTGTTCGCTTAATTACCCTTAAGAGTAACGATCATATTGCTGCAGTAACTAAAGTAAATAAAGACGAAGAGGAAGAAGAGCTTCCGGAAAATATGGAAGTAAATACGGATTCCTCTGCGGAGAATAATACCACTGATACATGATATAAAGTAATAAACATAGAAATGAAAAATAAAATTATTGTTGCAACCATAGTTTTGCTTGCTGGAGAAGTATTTGCCCAGAAAGCAGAACTTACAAGTGGGATCTTATCGTACAGAAAACAGGACTTGGAAACTGCCAAGTCCTACATCGATAAAGCAGAAGCTAAATTAAATGAAGGAGGCACTTTAAAAGTTAAGGACCTCGGTAAATTCTGGCATCACAAAGGCTTGGTATACTATTCTTTGTATGATGTAAGTAAGGATTCGAATCTTTTAAATACAGCAACCGGTGCTTTTAAAACCGATACTGAAACCGATGGAAGTACTTATGCTAAAAAGTCTGTTAATGAGCTAATTCGTTGTGCTATTGCGTACAATAATGCAGCTTACGATAAATACGATGCAAAAGATTTTGCATCTGCATTAACATTGTTTGAAAAAGTAGTTGAAGTTAATGCCTATGATGCCATTGGTAAGGTCGACACTTCAAACTTGTACAATGCGTCTTTGATGGCTGTACAGGCTAAAGATTCTGAAAAGGTAATTGAATTGAATTCACGATTAATAGAATTAGATCCTGCAAATGGTGATTACCATTTGAATCTTGTTCAGGAATTAGCAAAAGTAGAAAATACAGAAGCCCGATTTGAAGCCATCAAAAAGGGTAGAGAGTTAGCACCAGACCATACCGGGTTGATCTTTGAAGAGGTAAATTATTATTTAGCCGAAAATAATAATGAAGAATTATTAATTAGTCTTGAAAATGCTATTGCAGCAGCACCTGATAACAAGGTGTTACATTTTGCCAAAGGATCATCATTAGGTTCACTAAAAAGATATGTTAAAGCTAAAGATGCTTATTTGGCAGCTCTTTCTTTAGATGCTGATTATTTTGACGCATACAATAACCTGGGTAGTTTATATTTAGATCAAACTGCACCGTTAGTAGATAAGATGAATGATCTTGGACTAAGTCAGGCAGATCAAAAGAAATATAACGCTTTAAAAAAGCAAAGAAATAATCTTTACAAAATTGCAAAACCTTATTTAGAGGAAGCT
>JANXFM010000104.1 GCA_024959975.1 Flavobacteriales bacterium | reverse complement strand
TATTCCCCAGTTAATTCGTTGTCTACCTATGCGAACATTCCAACCTTCTTTTTCCCATTGTGCATAAAGCCGGTCTATTTGATGGTGCAGACCCACTTTATCTTTGCGTATGGAAGTGAAATCAAGTTTATCAATATCTAATGCATCTCTAAATCCAAATAAATTTTCTTGCCATTGATAACCTGTGAAAAGTCGGTTTCGCAGGCTTATTTGGGCATTAAAATGATTTCCGTAATACAGGTATCCGTTCCAGCGAAAGTGAATTTGTTGATCGTTCCATAGGTTTGGATGTTGCGTTAAAGAGGCTAAGCTTTTGTTGAAAAAACTAAAACTATTCAAGTTGCTGGCATAATAATCTTGTTCAAAACCTGTTTGGGCCTGAAGAGAAGAAATGGCAAGGAAAAATAGAAGTATGATTTTCTTAACGTCTTTCATCTTTTATAATTTTCCCGTCTTCAATGGTAATAACTCTTCTTGCCTTGTCGATGACTCTTTGGTCGTGTGTGGAAAATAAAAAGGTGACCTTTTCCTTTTCATTCATCTCAGCCATCATGTCTAAAAGTGTAGAGGTAGAATGGCTATCGAGGTTTGCTGTAGGCTCGTCGGCTAAAATGAAGCTTGGTTTTGAAGCTAAAGCTCTGGCAACGGCAACTCTTTGTTGTTCCCCACCGGAAAGCTGATTGGGCCTTGAATCTAATTTGTCAGTTAAACCTACATGATTTAACAATTCTTCGCTTCGTTGTTTTCGTTCTTTTTCAGAAAGTCCTTGAAGAAGCATAATGAATTCTACATTTTCTTTTGCAGTGAGCACAGGAATTAAGTTGTAAGCCTGAAAGACAAAGCCTATGTTTTTTAAGCGGAAATCGATCAACTCATTTTCGCTTAATGAATTGATGTTTGTTCCTGCAATTTTAACAGTTCCTTCGGTACTATCATCCAAACCTCCGATCATGTTTAGCAGGGTCGTTTTCCCGGAACCCGAAGGTCCTACAATGGCAGTAAATTCCCCTTCTTCAATGCTTAGGTCAATATGGTTTACTGCTTTAACTTCTAATCCGTTATTGCTGTAAACTTTTGTGAGATGAGTTGTTTTTATGATTTCCATATTAAATTGTTCTAATTGCTTCGGTTGGCTTTAGTTTTAAGGCTTTTCGCGATGGGTAAATTGCTGCGATCAGCGTAAAAATAAATACCATCACGCCAATGAAGATGTAAAATTTAGTTTCTATTACCGGGTAAATAATGTTTCCCAATCCGACGGATTGTAGTCCTTCACCAACGATAGCGAGATTGATGCCTGTTTCGGAAGTTAGTTTTATGGTTAATGCACCCAGGAACATTCCCATGGGAGCGCCGATCAAGGAAAGAAAGAACGTTTCGGTAAGGATTAAGAAAAACACCTTGGATTTATTCATTCCTATGGCCATTAACATGCCCAATTCTCTTCTTCGTTCGAAAACGGCCATTAACATGGTGTTAATAATTCCGAAGATAAGCGCCAACATAATGATGATCATGATGAGGAAAAGCCAGGTTTCCATTATTTCGTCAGCGTATGCCAGTTCCGGGGAAATGGTTTTCCAGTCTTTTACTTCGTAATCGTTTAAATTTGTTTTTAGGCTGTGATACGTAGAATCTACATCGTCTAAAGAATTACACAGGAGTGCAACCTGATGAAATTCTTTTGATTTGATGAGTCTTTGCAAGTCGCTATTTTGGATGAAAACAGTTCCTTCATCGTATTTGGTGTATTGAGTTTTAAAAATTCCACAAACTCTAAAAGCACCTGCAACGATATTATTGTCAGTATCTTGAAAAGTGAGGACAATTTTAGATCGTAGTTTCACCTTCAGTTTTTTAGAAAGCGCCTCACCAATAAGAATTTGATTTTTTCTTTTGCTTTCGAAATAATTTCCTTCAACCAAACCTGAATGTATGCCGGTGACTTCTTTTTCCTGATTTTTGTTAATTCCGATAATTCGAACGCCGTTACTCTTTACAGGCGAACTAATCATACCATTTAAGAGTGATCGGAAAGCAAAAGCTTTAATGTTCGCATTCGTTTCAAGTTCAGTTTTTATCAGGTCGGGGTTTTCTAAAAAGTACTTACTATCGTAGTCTTTATCGTATTCCGGATGATGAATTTGTATGTGTGAAATGGAGTTTTTAATACTGCTTAGTGTACGTTGCTTATTGAGTCCGTAAGAAAATGCTATCACAAAGATTCCAGCCCAAATTCCCATAACAATAGAGCCGATAACGAGGAACGAACGCATGGGTGTTCGCCAGATATTTCTCCAGGCTATTTTTATTGTTGTTTTCATTAGGTTCGCATCGCTTTAACAGGTTTTAAACGTAGAATAGTTACGATTGGATAGATGGTACAGATGAGAACGATAAGCAGGACAATACCTGCATGGTTCATGGCAATATCCATATCCAGTGAAGCTGGAATGACAGGTTCAAAGCCAAAAGCTTCGATAGATTCTGCGGCTTGATCTTCAAGTCGTATCGGGTTGCGATTGAAGTAATATCGTACAGGACTAACGACAGAAATACCGATAATTGAAGCAAGAATTCCCATGAATAAACTTTCCATAATTAGGGTGAGGATGAGTTTACTCTTGCGCATTCCTATGGAGATCAAAATTCCAAATTCGCGCATACGTTCTGCTGTCATCATAAGTAATGTTCCAAGAATACCGAAGGAAATGATCATGTACAAAACGCCAATAATGATAACTCCGCCGGCATTATCGGCTTGTATGGTTTGAACCAATTCGGGCAACAAACCTTTCCAATCTAAAAGTTCGTATTTTTCTAAATCCAGTTTTTTAGAAATGTATTTTTTGAGTTTGTTCAGTTTTTCGGGTTTGTCAATTTGCAGCACTAAAGAGGTTAATCTTTCGGGAGCTGCATAGAGTTCTTGTGCAGCGAGAATAGGCATTAAAACGAGTCGGTCGTTAAGGTTGGGCATCGGGAATTTAAGGATTCCGCTAACCGGGAAAATGCCATTGGCGCTGGCACCATGATACCCTTGTCCTAAAAGGATTAAACTATCGCCCACCGACATGTTGTAATAGCTCGCTAAGCCTTCACTTATGAGTAGGGAGGAGCTTGTGTGGGCAGGGAATTCACCACTGATTAATTTGGGGCTCAGATCCATTAGGCCATCTTCCTTTTCAAGGTTTACACCCATAATAATGGCTCCTTTGGTGAGGTTGTCCGACGCGGTTAGCGCAAAGCTTTCCAGGCGTTCATTAAAATCTGTAATGTCTTTATTGTCATGTAGTAGATCAAGAACAGATTGGTCGGGAATAAAGCTATTATCTATGCTTTGTTCTTCCCAAAATCCATTTTGATGAATTTGCAGGTAGCCCGTGTACATGCCCACCATATTGGCGATCATCTTATTGTAAACACCGATTTGAAAAGAGCGAGCAAAAACAGCGAAAAAAACAGCGAAGAAGATGGAGGAAATGGTAATAATGCTCCTACGCTTATTACGCCAAATATTTCGCCAGGCCATTTTAAAGATCATCTTCATAAGCGCAGTCTTTTCATATTTTGTTTGGAGAAGAAGCTTTCTTCAATATCGATATTGTATTCAATAGATTTGTAGCGAAGGATGGTTTTTTGTCCCTCTTCTTCAACAGGGGTCATCACCAGGGTTGCAGGGAGAATTTTAGCTCCAAAATATTTGATATCCGAAGCTTCCATTTTGTTAATCAGATATCCATCTTCGTCGTAAAATTCTGAAGCCAATTGCAGGTAGTCTTGTTTGTCGATAAAGGTTTTAATCTTTCCCCAAACTACAGCAGCTTCTGGTTTTGGGGTGAGTTCAATACCATAGCAAGCTCTGTTTAGTAGTGTAGTGTCGCCAATAACTTTGTGTGTGTAATCAGATAAGATAGAGGATTCTTTAACCAGGTCGTCGTTGGTTAAGTCTGATCCCATCCACGATTGCATCATCATTGAAGGGGGCAGTTTGATAATCTTCTCAATTTTGGGTTGCCAATTCCAAATTTCTTTTTCGCGTTTTAAGAACACGGTTCCTTTGTCACGCGAAGGTGCTTGTATGAGGATAAAAGTATACTCGGTTCCTAATGACCACACTTTTATTTCCATAGTTCTGGACCATTTGGGTCTTTGAACTTCAATACTCATTTCGGCTTTATTGCTTTTTCCTCGAACGTGCTCGTCTGAGCGTTTGATGATCTCGTAGGCATCCTGTGCGTGACTGGTTCCAAAGATCAGTAAAAGACAATAGATCAGTTTTTTCATTGTTTCAATTATTGAACTAAAGCTACAAAAAAAATCCCCTTCATAGCCGACGACTTATGTCGTCGGCTATGAAGGGGATTGTGTTCTCTAACCAGGGTTTAAGTCTAAGCCTAAGGTTAAGAGTTCTTTAAAAAGGAACTACGATACTCTAAAGTCGAATTTGTATTCGCTCAGGTCTTCGTTAGCTTTTATGATTTTCTCTTTAAGCGATTCTTTGTAAGCAACTAATTTCTTCATCACTTCAGCGTCTCCGGTAGCGATCATTTGAACGGCAAGGATGGCTGCGTTAAGTGAAGCGTCTAAACCTACAGTAGCTACAGGAATACCCGGAGGCATTTGTAGAATGGAAAGAATTGAATCCCATCCATCAATAGAGATTGAGGAGCGGCAAGGAACGCCAATAATTGGCAGTGGCGTAAATGCAGCCATAACCCCCGGAAGGTGAGCTGCTCCACCTGCACCGGCAATAATTACTTTAACACCTTCTTGATAAGCTTTAGAAGCATAAGCTTCCACCTGCTCAGGTGTACGATGTGCCGAAAGGGCGTTTACTTCAAAAGGAATTTCCAAATCGTTCAGGAACTTCGCTGCCTTTTGCATGACCGGCCAGTCGGAAGTACTTCCCATAATGATGCTTACTAATGCTTTCATAGTGAATGAATTTTTGACAAAAGTAAGGATTTGTGTGAGCTTTTGTGAAGTTTATTAGCAAATAAGTTTTATTCAAGGTTTGATAAAAGTAAGTATGGCAAGAGTTTGAGAGAAATAGAGAAATGGTTTTAATATTTTAGTTTGCAACAAATAAAATTTTTTTAGTGTATTTTTGCCCGATATGAAGAAGCTGAAAGTTCACGATAAGGACTTTGATATTTATCTCGAAGAGAACGTTTTAAATCAACGCGTTGTTGAAATGGCAACTGAAATTCATCGAGATTTAAATGGAAAAACCCCTCACTTTGTGGCTGTTTTAAATGGCTCCTTTGTATTTGCATCCGATTTGCTTCGTGCTTATCCCGGTGCTTGTAAAATATCATTTGTGAAATTGAGTTCATATGATGGTATGGTAAGTACAGGAGAGGTGAAAGAGCTTATTGGATTGAAAGAAGTTTTGAATGAGGAAACGATTGTTGTTATCGAAGACATCGTGGAAACGGGAACAACTCTTTTAAAGATTGATGAGATTTTTAAGTCGAAAGGAAAAGAATGGCAAATAGCAAGTTTGTTTTTCAAACCTGAGGCTTATCAGGGAAATCGAAAACCCGACTTTGTTGGTTTTGAAATCCCCAATGATTTCATTGTCGGTTATGGTCTTGATTACGAAGGCTATGGTCGAAATTTAAAAAATGTTTATCAATTGGCGAAAGCCTAAACATAAAGTATGCTAAATATCGTTTTATTTGGACCCCCGGGAGCAGGAAAAGGAACACAATCTGCTCGCTTAATTGATACTTACAATTTAGTACATCTTTCTACGGGAGACATTTTCCGGTACAATATGAAAGAAGGGACAGAATTAGGAAATCTGGCGAAATCATACATCGATAAAGGCGCTTTGGTTCCTGACGAAGTAACAATTTCCATGTTAGAGGCAGAGGTAAATGCTAATCCTGATGTAAAGGGATTCATTTTCGATGGTTTTCCACGTACAACAGCACAGGCAGAAGCTTTAGATGTTTTCCTAAGTTCAAAAGGAATTGAAATAACAGCCATGCTGGCTTTAGAAGTAGAGGAGCAGGAATTAATTACACGTCTTTTGGAAAGAGGAAAGTCCAGCGGAAGAGCTGATGACCAAAATCCTGATATTATCAAAAACAGAATTCAGGTTTACGAATCTGAAACTGCGATTTTGAAAGATTATTATTCTGCACAGAATAAATTTGTAGGCGTAAAAGGAGTAGGTTCAATTGAATCGATTACTCTTAGCCTTTGTAAAGAAATAGATACTTTGTCATAGTGGCTGTACACGGAACTAATTTTGTTGATTATGTAAAGATCCATTGTGCTGCCGGTCATGGTGGTGCCGGGTCTGTACACCTACATCGCTCGCGATTAACTGCCAAAGGCGGTCCTGATGGTGGTGATGGAGGGCGTGGTGGAAACGTTTACCTACGTGGTAACGATCAAATGTGGACTTTACTTCACCTGAAATACAAAAGACATATTAAAGCCGGAAGAGGAGGGGGTGGTTCTTCCAACAACAGTTTTGGAGACGATGGAGATGACCAATACATTGATGTTCCTTTAGGGACTGTGGCGAAAGATTCAGAAACGGGTGAAGTCCTTTTTGAAATTACCGAACACGGCGAAGAAGTTATTATTCGTCAGGGTGGTTTAGGAGGTAGAGGAAACTCCTGGTTTAAAAATTCGGTGCGTCAAACTCCACGTTATGCGCAACCGGGAACTGAAGGTGAAGAAGGCTGGAATGTTTTAGAGCTTAAGGTTCTTGCTGATGTTGGTTTGGTGGGCTTTCCAAATGCCGGGAAATCAACTTTATTATCTGTGATTTCAGCTGCAAAGCCTAAAATTGCCAATTATCCGTTTACCACTTTAGTACCGAATTTAGGAATTGTTTCCTATCGTGATAATCGTTCATTCGTTATGGCTGATATTCCCGGAATTATTGAAGGTGCTAGTGAAGGAAAAGGTTTAGGGCTTCGTTTTTTAAGACATATTGAACGAAACTCTACTTTATTATTTTTAGTGCCGGCTGATGCCGATGATATTGAATCGGAGTACAATATTCTACTTAAGGAATTAGAAACCTACAATCCGGAATTGTTAGATAAAGACCGCTTGTTAGCGATTTCTAAGTCAGATATGCTGGATGAAGAGTTGAAAACAGAAGTAGAAAAAACACTTCCTAAAGGAGTGAAAACGGTATTCTTTTCTTCTGTAGCACAGCAGGGATTAATGGAATTAAAAGATCTAATCTGGAAACAATTGAATGCTTGATAAATTACTACAGTGGGATCAGGATTTGTTCTTGCTGCTAAACGGCGCAGGCTCGAAATCTTTTGATTCTTTTTGGGTGTTTATTTCCGGTACAAAATCTGCAATTCCACTTTTTATTTTCATCATTTTTTTATTGATAAAAAAGCACGGAAAATCCTTCTGGCAGGGATTGATCCTCATCTTGATCGTTGTAAGTTTAGCCGATTTAAGCTCGGTACATTGCTTTAAAAATGTGTTCATGCGTTTACGTCCCTGTCACGATCCGGAACTGGCAGATCAAATCAGGTTGTTGGTTTCAAAAGGTGGTTTGTACGGTTTTGTATCTTCACATGCAGCTAACTTTTTTGCGATAGCAGGAATTGTATCGGCACTTTTATCCGAACGAAAATACCTTCCTTATTTGCTTTATTCCTGGGCTACATTAGTTGCTTACAGTCGTATTTATGTAGGTAAGCATTACCCCTTAGATATTATTGGAGGGGCTTTGTTAGGATTTGTTATTGCAAAAGTAACCTGGTGCCTTATTAAAAAGATTAAGGAAAAGCATACATTAGCATAATGAACATCGTTGCAATATTTATTGGAGGTGGCTTGGGAAGTCTGTGTCGATATGGCGTAGGGAAATTAACTGCTTCGTATTTAACTTCAAGTTTTGCGTATGCAACCCTGTTTTCAAATGTGTTAAGTACTTTGATTTTGGCTTCTCTGGTTTATTTTTTTCAGGATAAAATGGGATTGAACGACACATGGAAACTCTTTGTAGTTACCGGTTTCTGTGGAGGCTTTAGTACCTTTTCCACCTTTAGTTTTGAGACCTTTGAAATGCTTAAAAACGGGCAAAGCATCATGGCAATAACCAACGTAATTTTAAGTGTGCTTTGTTGTCTTTTACTACTTTATGTGATTTACAAAATCAGCACTCCATCAGCCTAGTCAATAACCTTTATCCCGATCGTTCGGGATTTAACTTTCAACTTAATACTATGAAACGTTTTTTTGCCTTATTGAGTTTCCTTAGTTCTTTTGCTTTCGCGCAAACAGATCAGCCAAAACTAGTAGTGGGGATTGTCGTAGATCAAATGCGTTTTGATTACATCAACCGATATTGGGATGATTTTAGTGAAGGAGGTTTTAAGCGTTTGGTAGCAGAAGGTTACAACTGTACGAACACCCATTTCAATTACATCCCAACTTACACCGGACCGGGCCACGCATCTATTTACACCGGAGCAACACCATCAAGTCATGGTATTATTGGGAATTCCTGGTTTGACAAAACAATCGAAGAATACAGCTATTGTGTTTCTGATGCAGAAATGAATACCATAGGTGCCGATAATGAGTCGGGGAAAATGTCACCTTCAAGAATGTTGAATACCACCTTTGGCGATGAGTTGCGTTTGTTTACGATGAACCGTTCGAAAGTGATTGCTGTGGCATTAAAAGATCGCTCGGCGGTATTGCCTGCGGGACACATGGGTGATTTTGCTTTTTGGCTTGATTCTGAAACGGGTGATTTTGTTTCCAGTTCTTATTATGGACTTCGTTTGCCAAAGTGGGCTCAGAAGTTTAACAAGAAAGATATCTGTGAAGAATATCTTTCTCAGAAGTGGGAATTACTTTTGAATTCAAAACTTTACGATGAAAGCTTAGTAGATAACAGCGCTTATGAGGGGGCTTTTGCGGGAGCGAAATATCCGAAATTCCCACACGACCTGCCTGCTCTTGTTGAAGAGAACGGAAAGGGTTTAATAAAGTCAACTCCATTTGGAAACACCCTCACTAAAGATATGGCTATTGCTGCTATTGAAGGCGAGCGATTGGGGCAGGATGAACATACAGATGTGTTGGCAATAAGCTTTTCATCTACCGATTATGTAGGTCACCAGTTTGGCGCTGACTCTAAAGAAACTCAGGACACCTATTTGAGATTAGACCGAGACCTAGAAACATTTTTAATCTATTTAGATGAAAAAATAGGAAAGGAAAGTGTATTGGTCTTTCTAACTGCCGATCATGGGGCAGTACGAACACCGGCTTATTTGAAGGATAGGAATATCCCTGCCGGCTATTTTGATGCCGAGGAGCCTATTAAAGAGTTGAAACAATTTTTGCAAAATATTTATGGTTTTGGCGAGTGGGTAAAGACCTATGGCAATGCTCAGATTTTTTTAAATCGCGAATTGATTTTTGAAAAATATTTAAGTTTAGAAGAGGTGCAACAACAAGCGGCAAACTTTATGCTTCGTTTCGATGGCGTTCAAAAAACGGTTTGTGCACATACGCTTGAAAACAATGAATTTGATACCGGTGATTTAGCTTCATTACAAAAAGGGTACAACCAGAAACGATCTGGTGATGTGCTTTTGGTTTTAGATCCTGCCTGGATTGAATACCATCATACGGGAACAACACATGGTTCGGGTTACACCTACGATCAGCATGTGCCTTTAATTTGGTATGGGTGGAACGTGAAAGCCGGAAAGACATCTGAGAAGATCGCGATAACAGCTATTGCTTCAACCATCACTAGTTTGTTGGGCATTAGTTTCCCGAATGGATCAGAGGCTAAGGTAATAGCTCTTCCCCTTAGCGAATAAGATTTACGACACCTTTGGTTTTATGCCAACTTCCATCTAAACCTTTGTAGTTTATGAGGTACACATAGCTGTCAATAGTACATGGAGTACCATCGTAAAAATCCCCATTCCATTTAGGGTTTTCTCCCGATTCATCGAAGATTAATTGGCCCCAGCGATTAAATATTTGCAATCTGTATTCTTTTATTCTTTTGTAAACGGGACTAAAATTATCATTGAGTAAATCTCCATTAGGAGTAAACGAGTTTGGAGTCCAAAAAGTGTATTCATAATCAACATGAGTTTCCACACTGCTTGAGTCAATACATCCGAACTCTTCATTTATGGCGTATTGCCATATGGTAAGATCTCCGGTACTCGGTGGCATGTATTAAGGTGATTCTTCGTTACTGGTGTATCCGGTACTGAATTCATAAGTCAATGAATTGGCATATTGAGCATTATTGGTAATTAAAATAAGATCTCCCAGTATGAATACATCGGAGTTAAGCGTAAATTCTGAGATTGGCTGTGGTACCACAATAATGTCTTCGTTTAGCGATACAGATTTTGAGCAATTTGTTATTTTATCTACTGCGACCAAAGTTACGTCATAGTTACCGGCCATGTAGGTTTCACTTACGATGTTTGTATTTGCGGTATTGTCGTTGCCTAAGTCCCAGTCAAAAGTGTAATTGTTGCCATCTAGATTTGTGTTAAAATCTACGTTTACGGGTTCACATCCACTTAAAGGAGTAGCTGTAATGTTTAGATTAAAGGGTTCATGTATGTTTATTGAATTTTCAGTAGAATTATCACAGCCATTTGCATAAACACTTAGCGAAATATTATGTGTGCCCGGATTTAAAAATTGAATATTATTCGGGTTTTGTTGGGTTGAAGTTTGTGGATTTGCATTTGAACCAAAATTCCACAAGAAAGTCGACTGATTCGGATAGGTTCCTTCGGCAGTAAAATCAAAGGAATTTCCGTCGAAACATTGAGCTGATAAATCCGGTACTTCAGGGAAAATATCTTCATCGAAAACTGCTAAGGTTCCAAGGTAGGTTTCATCGCAATCGTTGTATTGTAAGTTGTAGGAAATAGGATAAGTTCCTACTTCGGGAAATGTAATTCCTGTAGGATTAAGGACATTCGATGTAGAAGGTGTTGCATTGGCGCCAAAATTCCAGGTAAATATTGTTCCCGGCGGAGTCGCACCTTCTCCAAACAGATCGAAACTATTATTGTCCACACATTGAGGGTCGGGATTTTCAAAATAAGGCAATAACTCCGTGTAAAGAGGGAAAGTTACCGTATTGGTGTCTGCACAAACCGTATTTGGGTTGGCAATTAAGCTTGCCGTGTACATTCCTGTGTCTGGGTACGTATGATTCGGTTCAAATAATGTGGAAGTAGCTCCATTGTCGCCAAAATCCCAGAGGTACGTATCTGCATTGTAGCTGTCGTTTAAAAACTCAACGGTTAAGGAGTTACAGTACCAGTTAGAAAGGGGGAAAGAAGCCGTAGTAACATTACAGTCGACCACCAGGAAACAGAAGTCTCTGATAATTTCATTGATGCGTATTCCATCGCGATATTCACTTACTTTAACACCAATGGTAGACATTCCCATTGAGGTAGGAGTTCCTGTAATCATTCCACTAGTTGAATTGATTGCAATAGCCGGATCGGAATTCATCGGATAGCTTGCTGAAAATCCTGCAACCCAAATTATGGGTGTAAATGGAGGTGGGGTTATTTCTGTTGGATCAACATCATTTGCACCATGAAATGGAGTCGTTAATTCATAAACCAAAGAATCGCCATCGGCATCGATAGCAGATAGGTCTACATTGATATCATCTCCCAAACAGAGTGCCAGGGGTGGGTAGGAATTAAAAGTGGGACTGCTGTTGCATTCACTTGTTTCGTCTGAACCCGGAATGTGAGTCGTAAAGGTAGAGCCAAAAAATTCGGGGATGTCAATATTGTTAATGGAAGGATTTCTACAACAACGCTGGTAGGCAATTTGGTAACCTCCGGGAATAGGAGGGAGGTTTACGGTTGTCGTGTAAATACCCTGTTTGATACATAAGCCCGTAGGGAGTTCAAAGCAATCATTCCCTACAGTTTCATCACTTAATTCAGTGATTTGAGGATTAAAAATATCTATGTATTCATAGAGGTTATTATTGTTGTCGTAAATGGCAATTAAACCATCAATATCAAAGCCGGTACCCAGTGTGTTTGTCGGACCACAATCGACATAAATGGTTAATTTAATTTCGTATTGATTGTTGCCAAGACAAGTGTAGGTTATTTCTCCACCGATTAGGTGAGTAGCAGAGCTAAAAAGAGGAATTAGTGAAAGTAAGAGTAGTATTTGTAATTTTTTCAAGGTGTAATAATATTTACCAATCAATGTACTACATTATGCATCGATTGGCAAATAATATTATTTTTTTCGACAGATCATAAGACCATCTCTAAGAGGAAGTAGTAGATTTTCTACGCGGGAATCTTGATGTATTTTATTGTTGTATTCAACAAGTGCTATTGTGGCTTTATCCAAGGGGTCAAGTTTTTCTATTACTTTTCCTGACCACAATACATTGTCTGCAATAATCCAGCCTCCAGGATTTATTTTGTCTATCAGGAGGTCAAAATAAAGCGGGTAGTTTTTTTTATCGGCATCAATAAATGCCAGATCAATTTTCAGATCTAAGTTTGGAATGATCTTGCTGGCATCGCCAATATGTTGTACAATTTGATGTTCGAAATCTGCTTTCTCAAAATATCGGGTATTCATATCCTCCAGTTCCTCGTTTACATCAATCGTGTGCAATACACCATCTGCAGGAAGTCCTTTAGCCAAACAGATTGCCGAGTAACCCGTGTAGGTTCCGATTTCCAGTATGCATTTGGCTTGCATCATTTTACTGATCATGGTTAAAAATTGCCCTTGAAGATTTCCGGAAATCATACGTGGATTTAGTACCGAGGTATGTGTTTCGTGGTTGAGCTCTTTTAAAACCTCACACTCTTCGCTTGTGTGCTCATTACAGTATGTATCAAGCTCCTTCGAAATGAATTCCATCTTAAGCGTCTTTGGGTTCGTAAATAATGGTGCTTAGCTGATCTTCTCTAAAGATATCTTGAGCTACTTCCTGAATTTCTTCTGCTGTGATGGCCAATATTTTATTGTTGGTTTCTTCAATACGCTCCACTTTTCCAAAGGCCTGGTAGCTTTTGGCAATTGATTGCATAAGGTTGCAATTATTTTCTTGAGCTATTGCCAATTGACCGATGAGCTGCTGTTTAGCTTTTTGTAATTGTACGGGTCCCAGCTTAGTTTCGCGAAGCTTTTTAAGCTCTTTGTAGATCAGTTTGATGGTTTTTTTTACGCTTTGAGGTTCTGTACCAAAGTAAATACTCCATACACCCGTATCGCAGTAGGTGGTGTAGTTGGACTCGATTGTGTACGTGAAACCGTATTTTTCTCTAATTCCTAAATTCAGTCGAGAATTCATTCCGGGGCCACCTAAAAGGTTGCTAAGGAGAATAAGTGTTCTGGCTTTAGGGTCTTGGGCACTGTAAGCTCTGTTACCAATAATACAATGCGCTTGCAGAATATCTTTTTTGACATGCAGCTCACGGGTTTCGTAACCATTAATGCCCAAACGATCGTGTGTACGTTTATTGCTTGGGACATGACTTAAATGTTTTTCGGCGTAACGCACTAGCTTGTTAAAGTCAATATTCCCTACCGAACTTAAGATTATCTGGTCGGTATTGTAATGCCTTTGCATGTATGCCTTTACAGTTTTAGGATCAAAACTTTGTATGGTCTTCTTTATGCCGAGAATATTTCTACCTATGGGATGTCCGTGGTAAATCAACTCTTCATAATCATCAAAAATGGCTTCCGAAGGACTGTCGAGGTAGGAATAGATCTCATCCATGATCACATCTTTCTCTTTTTCCAGCTCCTTTTTAGGAAGTGTAGAATTGAAAATAATGTCGCTTAAAAGTTCTATGGATCGCTCGTAATATTCTTTCATAAAAGAAGAATAATACCAGGTTTCTTCCTTTGTGGTGTAGGCGTTTAATTCGCCACCAACATCTTCCAATCGGCTTAAAATATGGAAAGCCTTGCGCTTTTTAGTCCCCTTAAACAAGGCGTGTTCTATGAAATGTGTTATTCCCTGTTCAGGCGCAGCCTCATCTCTTGACCCTGTGTTGATCATTATTCCACAATGAGCTACAGCACTATTTACATGGTGATGAATAATGCGAATGCCATTTGCCAATTGATGCGTTTGAATTTCCATGCGGCAAAGATAAGTATTAAGTACAAGGTACAAGGTACAAGGTACGAAGTACAAAGTATTTTGGTAGGTTGGTATTTTGGTAGGTTGGTTGTCTTTCAAAAAGTCAAAGTTTTAGTAATAATTCCCCCCTTGAGGGGGGCTCGTGGGGTGTTCTTAAAAGTTGAAAATTGTTGTGTCGGATAAACACCCCTGTAGTGCCCTCCCCTTCGGCAGGACTGCCTGCGGTAGGCAGGCTCAGGTCACTGCCATCAACCACCAACCACCAACCACCAACTTGGACAACCAACCACCAACTAACAACCATTTGAGTATGATTATTGCTATGATGGTTTATCTTTGAAGCAACTAAAAAATTAGTCACCATGAAAAAATGGATCTATCCCCTGGGGGTTTTGTTGGTGTGTATGGCAATTACACAACCTGTAGAAGCGCAAATATTTGGAAAGAAAAAATCTAAAACTGCAATAACAGCTAAAAAAGGATCTAAGGATAAATACAAGGAAAAAATCAAAGATTCTGAAAAGATCGAAGGGCTTTTTACCTTGTATCGTGGTAAGGAAAAGGGTAAGCTTTATTTAGAGGTAACCGAAGAGCAATTAAATAAGGAATACATTCATTTTAGTTACATAGAGAATGGAGTTCTCGATGCGGGTTTCTTTAGAGGAAACTTTAGAGGCTCTAAGGTTTTTAAAATTGAAAAGTATTACAACCGTATTGAATTTGTTCAGCAAAATACACGTTACTATTTTGATGAAGAAAGTGCTTTGGCCAGATCTTCTGATGCCAATGTAAATAATCCGGTATTGGTTAGCGAAGCTATTGTAGCGACAAGTAAAGACAGTACAAAGTTTTTAATTGATGCCGACAAGATTTTCTTAAGAGAAAACATGCAGCAATTAAAACGTGCAAGTGGCTCCGGGTTTAAAGGATTTCAAATTGGAAAACTCAGTAAGACAAAAACGAAATATCACAAGCTGAAAAATTACCCTGAAAACACCGACATTATTGTTCAATATGCATACGATAATGTCCTGCCAAAAATTCCCGGTAGTTCTGCTGTTGCTGATTCACGTTATGTAAATGTTTTGGTTCAACATTCATTGATCGAAATGCCGGACAACGATTTTCAGTCCCGTTTTGACGATCCTCGTGTTGGATGCTTTACGACGCGTGTAAACGACATGACTACGGCCGAAGCAATTAATTATCGTGATTTGGTACACCGTTGGAATTTGGTAAAAAAGGACCCTGAACTTGAGCTTTCTGAGCCGGTTGAGCCTTTGGTGTATTGGATTGAAAACACTACTCCTGTAGCTTTGAGAGACTTGATTAAAGAAGCAATAGAATCGTGGAGTTTAGCATTTGAAAGTGCCGGATTTAAAAACGCTGTTCAGGCAAAAATTCAACCTGACGATGCTGAGTGGGATGCGGGCGATATTCGCTACAATGTGTTGCGTTGGGCCTCGTCGCCTAGGCCTCCATTTGGAGGTTATGGACCATGTTTTGTGAATCCTCGTACCGGACAAATTTTAGGTGCCGACATTATGTTGGAGTGGGTGTACATTACCAAGCGAATGAAGCAAGCTGAGCTATTTGAACAGACCGCCTTATTTTCGGATGAGGAAGATGCTGTGGACGAGCATTATTGTTCGGCTTCTGCATGGATGCAATCGAATAATTTATTTGCTCAAAGTGCAGTAGATGCGCTAGAACTTTCGCAGGTGGCTAAGGAAGCTTTAATCAGAGAATCATTAAAGAGGTTGGTGATTCACGAAGTAGGACATACACTTGGTTTGAATCACAACTTTAAAGGCTCTACTCTTTTGTCTTACGAAGAGATCTTGAATAAAGAAACCACCTATGAAAAAGGGCTTTGCTCATCCGTTATGGAATATCCGGCGATCAATTTTAGTTTAGATCCGGAAAACCAGGGATTGTACTACGATACCATTCCCGGGCCTTACGACCATTGGGCCATTCGATTTGCTTATTCAGAGATCGATGAAGAGGGTTTGAACGCTATTTTGAGTGAGAGCACCAAACATGAGCATGCTTTTGCGAACGATGCTGATGATATGCGTAGTACGGGTAAAGGAATCGACCCTGATGCCATGATCTACGACCTGACTTCAGAGCCTGTTTTGTACGCTATTGATCGAATTAAATTAGTGAACAAGATACTGCCAAATGTTTTGGGTAAATACCGAAAGGATGGAGGTTCACATCAGGAGTTGTTGAATTCCTATCATACGCTTACCGGACAATATTACACCTCTCTAAAAATTATTAGCCGACAGATTGCGGGGGTGCATGTGAATCGGGCTATGGTAGGACAAGATACAGACGCCAAACCTTTTACACCGGTTTCGTATGAAGAACAAAAAGCTGCTGTGAATGCCCTGGCAAAATACGCTTTTGCTCCAAATGCCTTTGAAAAAGCAGAAGCTTTGTACCCTTATTTACAACAACAACGAAGAGGATTTAACACGCCTTACCGTGGTGAAGACCCAAAAATACATGAACGAGTTTTAGGGATTCAAAAAATGATCTTGGGACAATTGTTAAATAGCAATGTACTGAACAGACTGGTAAATAGTTCACTTTACGGCAATGAATATGATGTGTCGGTTTATTTTAATGACCTGAATCATGCCATTTTTGAAATGGATAAGGATATGGAAGTAAATAGCTTCCGTCAAAATTTACAAGTAGTGTATGTGAATAGATTGATTCGAATTGCAAAAAATAAAAGGTTAAACGCAATGGTTCGTACTCAGGTGCACCATCAACTAAATACGATTCTTAAAACGATGAAGAGTTCTAAGTCTTCAGGAGCGAGTACCGATGCTCATCGGGAGTATTTAGTTTATCTTCTTGAAAAACATTTTGATAAATAAAATAAAAGCCTCCCTAACGTTCGGGAGGCTTTTGCATTCGTAAAACTAGTATTACGACGGGGGGATGTGGGGTTAAAAGCAATATTCGTTTGCTTTAACTAGCTTTTTGGCAATCAATCTTCTATGTTCTTTTAAGTTCGTTGGTTGTACTTTTGTAAAGCGTTTTAAGCCCATCAACAACATCTTTTGTTCATCACCTTCTAAGATGGCGTACAAGGCTTCTTTCCCGTTTTTGCGAACTTCTTCCACCGCATGATGAAGGTAATTGATACACATAGAAATTTTTTCTTCGTGTATTTCTCTACCATCTTTAGCGATTAACTTTTCAGTTTTCAAAAGTGCAGATTCAAGTATGTACACCGCAATGATCATGTTGGAGATATTCATCATTACTTCCTGCTCTAAAGCCAGCTTGTCGCCTAATTTTTGCGCAGTAGTACCAGCGATCATTAGAATGGTTTTCTTTAAGTTTTTTAATATTTTTTTCTCTTCAGCAAAAAGCACATCTGAAGGACTGTCAAAAGAAGGAATACCCATCAATTCTTTAGCAACTGCTTTCGCAGAACCCAATAGGTCAATTTCTCCAGAGCCGGCCTTTTTCATCATCATTTTTACTAAAAGTAAACGATTGATCTCATTCGTTCCCTCGTAAATTCTTGAGATACGAGCATCACGATAACAAGCCTCAATTTCAGATTCAGCAGAAAAGCCCATTCCTCCATAGATCTGAACAGCTTCGTCGGTTACATATTGAACGATTTCAGAACAAAAAACTTTTAGTATGGCACATTCAATAGCATATTCTTCTGCACCTTTTAATTTAGCTTCCTGAGGGGACAATCCTTCTTCTTCCAGGCGTGTCATATGATCTTCTACATTTTGTCCCGTACGGTAATTCCCTGCATCTGCCACATAAGTTTTGGTTGCCATTTCGGCAAGCTTGTATTGAATAGCTCCAAAAGATGAGATCGGCGTTTTAAATTGTACTCGTTCGTTAGCGTAATTCACGGCATAATTAATTACCCTTTTTGACGCCCCGGTTACGGCAACTCCCAGTTTAATTCGACCCACGTTTAAAGCATTCATGGCAATTTTAAATCCTTCACCACGTTTACCCAACATTGCAGATTTAGGCACTTTTACCTTGTTGTAAAATACTTGTCGGGTAGATGAGGACCGAATACCCATTTTGAGCTCTTCGGGATTAAGGGTTAAGCCCTCCACTTTGTCTTTTTCGAACACAAAACCCGTGATGTTTTTGTCGTCTTCAATACGGGCAAATACAATAAATACATGAGCGAACCCTGCATTTGAGATCCATATTTTTTGTCCTGTAATTTCGTAGTGTTCCCCATCTTCAGTTAAAACGGCTTTGGTTTTTCCGGAATTTGCATCTGAACCGGCATTGGGTTCTGTTAGGTTGTAACAGGATACCCATTCACCGGAAGCCAACTTTGGTAAATAATGTTTTTTTTGCGCTTCGGTACCGTACAGTAAAATTGGAAGTGTACCAATACCTGTATGTGCTCCGTAGGCAGTAGCAAGTGAGGCTGTCAAATTCGAAAATTCCTCGCAAATTAACATCCCTGTATTGAAGCCCATTCCAAGACCTTCATATTCTTCGGGTACACTAATTCCTAACAGACCTAATTCTCCTGCTTTGTACATTAAGTTTTCCACCAATGCATAATCTTTTTCTTCGAAACGCTTTAAGTTGGGTCTAACCTCACGTTCCATAAATTCATGGCAGGCACTGTGCATCATCATTTGGTCTTCCCCAAATTCTTCTCTGATGAATACCTCTTTGGCTTCTGTATCTTTTATGAGGAATTCTCCTCCTTTTAAATAACTCATAATATTAGTTATTAGTGACTAGCTTTCAGCTATCGGTAGTTTTTAATTGTCCCCTTGAGGGGACTACAGGGGTGTTTCTCAGACACAACAATCTTCAACTTTTAAGAACACCCCCCTGTGCCCCCCTCAAGGGGGGACTTTAATTGTCAACTGTATTTCTATTTCAATAATTCATACACACCTGCGGCACCTTGTCCGGTTCCTACGCACATAGTAACCATTCCGTAGCGTTGTTTTCTTCTTCTCATTTCATTAAATAACTGCACCGAAAGTTTTGCACCGGTACATCCCAGAGGGTGTCCTAAAGCAATGGCTCCCCCGTTTACATTTACGATGTCCGGGTTTAGATCCAATTCTTTTAATACCGCAACCGACTGTGAAGCGAATGCTTCATTCAGTTCAAATTGTTCGATGTCTTTTAGTTTTAACCCTGCTTTTTCAATGGCTTTTGGAGCAGCATACACCGGCCCCATGCCCATCACATCCGGTTCGAGTCCGGCAACATGGTAGCTAAGTAATTGAGCTACAGGTTCAAGCTTTAGTTCTTTCACCATCTTTTCAGACATCACCATCACAAAGGCAGCACCATCTGAAGTTTGCGATGAATTTCCTGCGGTTACCGATCCTCCTGCAGCAAACACAGGTCGAAGTTTCGCCAGAGCGGTTATGTTCGTTCCTCTACGAGGACCTTCGTCTGTATCTACGATAAACTTTCGTACTTGTCTTTTTTCGTTTTGATCCAAGAATATTTCTTCCACCTCGATCGGTACGATTTCATCTTTAAACAAACCTGTGTCGATGGCGTTTAAGGCTTTGTTGTGTGAGTTAAAGGCAAACTCATCTTGCTCCTCTCTTGATATCTTGTAGCGACGTGCTACTTCTTCTGCCGTATTTCCCATTCCCCAGTACCAGCTTGGGTTTTTAGTTGAAACATCAACATTCGGAACAACCCTCCATCCACCAAAAGGAATGGGTGACATACTTTCCACACCGCCGGCAATAATACAATCAGCCATCCCTGCATTAATCTTAGCAGAAGCCAAAGCGATGGTTTCCAGTCCGGAAGAGCAGTAACGGTTTACCGTTACACCCGGAACTTTATCCGTGTTTAATCCCATTAAGGAAATCATACGACCGATGTTTAAGCCTTGTTCAGCTTCAGGAGTTGCATTTCCAACAATGACATCATCAATTCTGTTAACGTCTAATTCGGGAATGGCATTTACCAAATGCTTTACCGTTGCAGCCGCCAAATCATCGGGACGTGTAAAGCGGAAAATTCCTCTCGGAGCTTTTCCTACAGCTGTTCGATATCCTTTTATTATGTATGCTTTCATATCGATAGTCTTAGTTGCGTAATGGTTTTCCTTTTTTCAGCATATGCTCAATACGTTCCAGTGTTTTTCGTTCACCTGTAAGTGATAAGAAGGCTTCTCTTTCCAGATCGAGTAAGTATTGCTCACTCACCAAAGTTGGCGAGGAGAGATCTCCACCAGCGATGACATAGCCTAATTTTTCAGACATTAACTTTTCGTGTTCGGTAATGAACCCGGAATGAAGCATAGTGTCGGCACCCACCAGGAATGAGCCCAGAATTTGCTTGCCGAGAACTTTAATTTTCTTTTCGTTTGATGGCGCCTGATATCCTTTGTCTGCCAAGCCAATAACTGCTGCTTTGGCATCGGCGATTAATCGTTTTTTATTAATGGAAATAGAGTCAATACCTTTTCTTAATAAACCCAGATCCATGGCTTCGTGTGCCGAAGTTGAAACTTTTGCCATTCCAATATTTAAAAACATTTCGCGAATTAAAGGAGTTTCAATATCTCCCTGATTGAAAAGTTCCGAAGCGCGCAAGGCCATTTCTTTAGAACCACCACCACCGGGAATCAGTCCAACACTCATTTCTACCAATCCCATGTAAGTTTCTGCAGCAGCCTGGGTAATGTCTGCATGTATGGCAATTTCACAGCCTCCACCTAAGGTCATGGCGTGTGTTGCTACCACTACCGGAATGTTGGAGTAACGTATTTTTTGTGTGGTCTGCTGGAATGCACGTATGGCAAAATCCAATTCCTCGTAATCCTGCTCTACAGCCATCATAAATATGATCGCCAAATTGGCCCCTGCCGAGAAGTTCTGACCCTGATTGGCAATAACCAGACCCTTGTAGTTTTCCTCAGTCAGATCTATTGCATGCTGAATGGCTTGTAAGGTTTCGCTGCCAATAGAATTCATTTTTGAATGGAATTCCAAATTCACGACTTCATCACCCAGATCAATTAAAGAAGCACTATCGTTCTTCCATATGGTATTCGCTTTTTTGCGAACATACAGATCGATTCGGGTATTTTGATCTGGAAGCGTTTGGTATTTATTATCCGGCTTATTAAAGAATAATTTTGATGACCCTTCAATTTTGTAGAATGAACATTGTCCGGCATCCAACATTTCTTTAACCCAGGGAGCGATGTTTTTCCCGAGATCCAAAGCCTTATCGTACGCTTCTTGTACCCCAACAGCATCCCAAATTTCAAAAGGACCTAACTCCCAGCCAAAACCGGCTTTGACTGCCTGGTCTATTCGGTAGGTTTCATCAGATATCTCAGGAATACGATGCGACACATAAGCGAAAATGTCACTAAATAGTTCTCTGTAGAAATCTCCGGCTTCACCCTTGCTGTTGTACAAGAATGCAATTCGTTCTCTTAAATCTTTAATTTCTTTTGCCTGAGCTAAAGCGTCAAATTTAACAGCTTCTTGTGTTTTGTATTCTAGGCTATTTAAGTCGAGAGATAAAATGACTTTTTTACCATTTTCGTCTTTCGTTTTTTTGTAAAAACCTTGCTTGGTTTTGTCTCCCAGCCACTTCTTATCGAAAAGTGTTTGAACGTACTTTGGGAGTTTGAAGTTTGCGCGTGCTTCATCATTTGGACAATTCTCATAAAGCCCTTTTGCTACGTGTACCAGCGTGTCTAATCCTACCACATCGCAGGTTCTAAAGGTTGCCGATTTTGGACGGCCAATAATACGACCCGTAAGTTTATCGACCGCTTCTACAGATAAGCCCTTTTTTTCTACCAAATGGAAAAGGGATAAGATTCCTGCTACGCCAACTCGATTGGCAATAAAAGCAGGCGTATCCTTACAAAGAACCGTCGTTTTACCTAAATAACGATCGCCAAAATTCATTAGGAAATCTGTAATTTCTGAATTTGTGTGTGGCGTAGGAATGATTTCCAAAAGCTCCAAATAACGTGGAGGATTAAAGAAATGTGTTCCTAAGAAGTGTGATTTGAAATCTTCACTTCTTTCTTCCAGCATCATATGAATAGGTATTCCCGATGTATTGCTCGAAACAATACTGCCTTCTCTACGGAATTTCTCTACCTTTTCGAAGATTTGCTTTTTGATGTCGAGCCGTTCAACCACCACTTCTATGATCCAATCGGCGTCGCTTATTTTTTCAAAATCGTCGGTAAGGTTTCCCGTTTTAATTCTGTTGATGAATTCCTTTTTGTAGAGCGAAGCGGGCTTTGATTTAAGCGTAGACTTTAGCGCATCTTTTACAATTCGGTTTTTTACCTTTGGATGTTCTAAAGTTAATCCTGCCTTTTCTTCAGCATCATCTAATTGAAATGGAGCGATGTCTAATAGAAGTACATCGAGCCCGATATTTGCCATATGACAGGCAATTCGAGAACCCATAATCCCCGAACCAATAACTGCTACTTTTTGTATCGTTCGTTTAGTTTCCATTCTTCAATTCTTCAATAGATTTATCTACCGCATCCATGACCTTGTAAAAAGTTTCCAGCTCTTCTTTTGTGATTTTTTCGAATACACGCTTGTTAAACACTTTTACATTTTCAGCAGCGATCTTTCTGTATTTTAAGCCCTTTTTAGTTAAAAAGAGCTGTACTTTTCTTTTGTCTTTTGGGTCGATTTTTTTTCGGATCAATCCTTTGTCTAACATTCCTTTTAAGGTTCTTGTTAAACTTCGGGACTCCATTCCCATCTTAGGGCCTAACTGTGTGGATAAGATTCCTTCCTTTTCAATGTTTAATAAAGCAAAGGCTGTAGAGGTGGTTGCGTTGTGATTTTTTGCCCACTCATTGTACAATCTTGAGATACTGTGCCATGCCCATCGGATGCGAAAATCGATTATGTGTTTCTTATTTATCATCGTTTATGTATTCTATGTTTACTAAACATACGAAATAAAAGTATGCAAGCATAATAAATTGGCAAATTATTTGGCGCGCATACTAAATTTAGTTGGTAGTTGTTGGTTGTGTAGGGGATTGTCCCCTTGATGGGACTACAGGGGTGTTCATTAAGTTGTATGCATCATTTTTACACCCCTCTGCCAGTACGTGGCATCTCCCCTCAAGGGGAGAATTACTTCGACAGGCCTGTCTGCGTTAGGCAGACAAGCAAAAAAAAAGCACCTAATGGCGCTTTTTATCCGTACAATTCTTTGTATTCTTTCTCGTACTTAGCGAGAACGGGTTTCCTTTTTAGTTTGAGGGTAGCCGTTAATTCACCACCTTCAATTGACCAGGTTTCTTTCATAAGAACGAATTTTTTAAT
>JANXFM010000158.1 GCA_024959975.1 Flavobacteriales bacterium | reverse complement strand
GTTTAAAATTGATTCTCCTAAGTTACCACAACCAATGATCGCAATTTTTCTATTTTTCATAAGAGTGTTTCCCGATTTTTATGTGTTTAACAGGACGGTAAAAAATACCGAACGATGTCCTTTTGATCAAACCAAATGTAAATATTTTCTTTTTAACATTAAAAACAGTGTTTTTAGGTTAGTTACACAGAAAATACTTGTAGGTCCTACTCCGGAAATTAAACTCCGGAATGCATTAATTACAGCTCTGCCATGCCAAAGAGCTAGCTCCCAATATGGCTGCATCAGAGGCCTTTAGTTTACTTGGAACGATACTAATCTTATTTTGAAATATTTTGAGCAGATTATCTTCCATGTACTTCTTCGTTGGTTTAATGATCAGATCACCTGACTGAGCCAATCCACCAAATAGAACGATTAGTTTAGGGCTGCTGATGGCTATTGTATTCGCCAAACTAAAGCCTAATTTTTCAGCCGTGTAATCAAAAATATCAAGAGCTAACTTATCGCCCTCCATAGCGGCATCAGCAATAGATTTACTTGTGATTTCATCTAAACCTGACAATGTACTGTCTGTTGATTTAGCCAAAAATTCCTTAGCAGTCTTTACAATCCCGGTAGCTGAAGCATAAGTTTCCAAACATCCTTTTCTACCACAACCACATTCGCGTCCGTTTTTCTCAACAATAGTATGTCCAAGTTCACCGGCAAATCCATCATGGCCGTAAACCAATTCTCCATTTACCACAAAGCCACTTCCTAAGCCTGTACCAAGAGTAACCATCACTAAATCATTTACTCCTTTTGCAGCACCATAAATTCGTTCTCCCATGGCAGCAGCATTGGCGTCGTTTGTCAATGAAACCGGAAAATCAAAATGCTCAGCAAAAAGTGCCACTAATGGAACAATTCCTTTCCATTTTAAATTTGGGGCAAAATCTATCGTTCCGGTGTAGTAATTTGCATTTGGGGCACCGATACCCATTCCGATAATTTCCGGATCATTACAATCTGAAATTAAGGCTTTAACTCTTTCTTGAACAGCAGTTACAAAATCCTCCACTACAGGATAATCACCTGTTTTAATAGCGTCCTGAGCCTTACAATTTCCTTCTGCATCTACCAATCCGAAAACAGTGTTTGTTCCACCAATATCTACTCCTACAGCTAATTTCATTTTACTCGTCATAATTTACTCCTTGGGTTTTTAGAACTCCTTTAACTTTTACAGCAAAGAACATTAGATATGCAAAACATGCAACTGTAATCCAATACGAATCATGGATGTTAAACAAGTCGGCAAGTTTTCCTTGAATAGGTGGAATAATGGCTCCACCTAAAATCATCATAATTAAGAATGCAGAACCTTGAGAAGTAAATTTCCCCAGACCGGCAATTGATAAAGAGAAGATACTAGGCCACATAATAGAACAGAATAATCCTCCACTCATAAATGCGTAAATCGCAATGGTACCTTCTGTAAATAAGCCTAACAGCATGGCTAACACGCCTAAGAAACCAAATATAAATAAGGTTTTGGCAGGTTTTTCCTGTCCGAAAAAGAACCCACCGATCAATAATAAAATACTCCAGCCGTACAAATACAGACCGCTTACATCATTATTACTAACGTGATTTACTAACAATACAATGCCAAATGCAAGGTAAGGCACAATAATGAACAATACATTCTTTAAGCTCTTTCCGGGGTTAAATACGGTAATCGCACCGGCCCAACGACCAATCATTAAAGAACCCCAATACATTGAAATGTAAGGAGCGATTTCTGAATCGGTAAAACCTCCAAATGCCTCAGACTTTAACAGTTCTCCCAGATTACTTTGAATGGTTACCTCTACACCAACGTAAGTAAAAATGGCAAGCATACCCATCACCAATTGTGGATACTGCATGGCACCCCAACCTTCCGGTTTTTTAATGGCATTTTTATTCGCAAGTAGTAAGCTCCCTACAATAATTACCAGGGCTGCCATGATGAGTTGGAAGATGAAGTTTGAATCCACTACTTCTCCCCGATATTGATCAAATACAAAATAGAATATAACCAACAATGAGATCGTAATAAAACCAAGGGTCTTTACGGCTTTAGGAGCCTGAACAAAATTGGTGTCGCCCTTAGCCTGTGGTAACTTTTTAGATGAAATAAATAATCCTGCAGCCAGTAAAAATAAAGCACCTACTGCAATGTAAAGCGTTTTAACAGTAGATAGATCAATACTGGCAATTTGATCATCCGAGTACGTTGCTGCTCCAAAAAGAGCTAAGGCAACTACAATAGGCCCTATGGCAGTCCCAAAAGAATTAACACCACCGGCCAGATTCAATCGATGAGAGCCTTTGGCAGGGTCTCCAAGTGCAATAGCAAAAGGATTGGCAGATGTTTGTTGTAATGAAAAGCCCAGAGCCACCACAAATAAAGAACCCAGAATAAATCCAAATGAACCACTGGAGATAGCAGGAATCATAATTGCTGCACCAAGAGCAGAAAGTACCAGTCCGTAGATGATACCATTTTTGAAACCCCACTTATTTAGAATATCCGTTTTTACAGACCCGGAAACAATAAACAATAAAAGAGCTCCAATGTAATAAGCACCATAAAAAGCAAAATCAATCAACTGAGATTGGAATTGATCTAAGTGAAAATAGCTTTTACAAAAGGGAATAAAAACTCCGTTTGAAGCAGCGATAAATCCCCAGAAGAAAAACACGGTAACCAAAGTTGCTAGCGCTGCATTGTAGTTTGTTTTATTTTCCATGTGATTAAGTTGGTTAAGATTTTACAACAAATCCCCGGAAAAGGATGAATATGTTCACCTGTACGTACTAAGAGCCTAACATAAGAGGGGCTTAGTTTTGTCATTTCTGAGTATTATGGGCACGAATTTAAAAATCTTATGATTCAAATCCTATTCATAAGTACCAACTATAGGATAAAATATTAAATTATTGATATTAAAACCCTGCTTATATTTATTTGTACATGTAAAATTCCCACCTTTCGGATGAACCATTACAATATATTATTATCTGAACGATAGCGAGTGTTAAGAAAATAGTAGACCTTGACTATTCCAACTTTCGTAACTCTATTCTAATTGTTTTAGTGATTAATAAGGCATAAGTTGAAAAGGAATACAACTCTATATCCATTGTAGTTATTTATTCAGGATAGAGCAAAAAAAAACACGCTCTCCTTGAGGGGTGAAGCGTGTCACTGAATATATATATGAGGGGGGGGGTAAGTCGAATTGCGAATCTACAATAAAACATTTACACTAACAAATTAATTCTCAGGTAATTGTGTTTGAATAATTACTATGTAAAAAAAGGAGCCTTACGACTCCTTCTTATTTTAAACTAAATAATACTCCCCCCAGAATATTACTTGAACTGCTTTTAATTGTCTTACTAATTTAATACATAATTCGCTGATATACAAATGATTTGGGTTTGTATTTGTAAAATTTCGAGTTATCGGTATAAAAATATGAGTTATCGGTAGTTTAAAATAGATTTAAGGGGATTTTTATTGTGACTTTTGTCCCTGATAAGGAGGAATTTTTATTATCTACCTTAATTAAACTCATGCTAAACTCTTGATTATAAATGTTTTGCATTAAAAAAAGTCGTTCTCTCGTCATTTTTAAACCAATACTCTTATGGGTAGATCTTTTATTTGCTTTAGTAATATCATAGCCTACTCC
>JANXFM010000024.1 GCA_024959975.1 Flavobacteriales bacterium | reverse complement strand
CAGTGTTTTTATGCTGATCGCTCCCCACCCCCAAGTAGGAGTCCCACGGGTGTACCTTCCTTTTATATATGTATGGGTTGTCTGGGAGAAAATTTAATAAAACTAAGGAGAAAGATCATGTTATATGCATTCGTGGAATTGTAGAGATTGAAAAGGTGGTTTAAAATAAAAGCTGTTTGTTTTTCTAAGTTTATTTTCTAAGTGGCCAATTGGTATGCTTGAATCAATTAACTTTAATTTTTTTCCGCTCAAATAGTGCATCCAAAATAGGACATTCGGGTACCACTCCCCCTCCGCATTCTGAAGAAATTTTAGTAAGGATTTTTTCCAGCTTTTTTAAATCCAAAATCTTTTGATGAATATTACCTAAGTGATGAAGAGTGATAGCTTCCACCTGCTGACAGGTATGCCCCCCCCCATCAATTAGTTTCAAGAGGGCTCGGATATCCTCAAGCGAAAATCCTAATTCCCTACCACGACGAATAAATACAAGCCGCTTTAAGTGATTTTCACTATAAATTCGGTGTCCACCTTCCGTTCTAGGAGGTTTCGGGAAGATTCCAATCTTCTCATAATACCTAATTGTCTCAATCTTACAGTTAGTTTGCGTGGACAAAAGCCCAATGCTTAGGGTTTTTTCTAGAATTTGCATAATAATCCTTGAACCTATAGTTACTACAGGTTCTATATTATAAATCAAAAATGGTTTTTATGGAAAGACGAATCTAAGCAATAGACAAATCAAATTTTAGGGAGACAACCATGGACAACTCAAAGATTAACCAAGAAATTGTTTCAGCTTTTGGCCTTGATATCCCCCCCATAGCAATGGCCTTTGTAGATAACCAACCACAAGGTGTGGAAACTATGGAGGAGGAGGTTCCATCCTTTTGTACTTTTTGGCGCATGGCAGAGAAAAAATCATTCTATGCCCCGGCAAATAAACATTATAACTGTCCAATAGGGTCCATGGTTTTAGGATTCGAGATGCCCAAAGAAGTACAAGATCAACTGGGTGGATTGGTAAAAAAGATGTGCGAATGCTCTTACCTATCAGAAGATGAGCCAGCAAATATTCCTACCATCACTGAAAAAAAGGCCGGCGTGGTTTATGGACCTTTAAAAGACTTCCCAGTGCCACCTCAATTAATCTTAATGTGGCTAAAACCTTCACAAGCAATGATTTACAACGAAGTTCTGGGATGCTGCAAATGGTCTGAAAGCATGGATTCTATGGCCCTAGGTCGTCCAGCTTGTGCTGTGATTCCAACCACCCTAAATAAATCGCCCTTTGGTATGTCCCTAGGTTGCACAGGAATGCGTACTTTCACGGAAGTCAGTGATGATCATATTCTTGCCACACTCAATTGCGCAGAAATAGATTCATTTCTGACAAGTCTCCAAACGACTATGTCAGCAAATAAGGAAATGAAAGAATTTTATACTGATCATAAAAATAAAATCACAGGTTAAATTTCATCCATGGATGAGTCTTGAATGTTAAGTTTCGTCTTCCACAAGATTTATTTAACTGATAATTGGAAAGGTAAACGAAAAAGAAAGAAGTTTTTTTAGATATTCAATTATTAGATTTGGAGCACGTAAAACGTCAATAAAGGAGAACATTTTATGCAAAAGAGAAAAGTTGAAATTTTTACAAGTGGTTGTCCAATTTGTGAGTCCACTGTGGACCTTGTAAACAAGTTAGCTTGTCCGTCATGTGAAATAATTATTTATGATTTAAACAAGGATAATAAAAAGGAAATTCGAAACAAGGCAACTGTCTATGGAATTGAAAGGATTCCCGCTGTTGCTGTGAATGGGAAATTGCTGGAATGCTGTGATATGAGTTCCGTTTCTGAAAATATATTAAGACAGGCAGGGGTAGGGAGCGCATAAAGTTTATTCCTATGGGATTCAACTTAGGATCAGTGGTTTGGGTAGTTTTGTTGGCGACTGCCTTTACTTTCAAAATGTGAGTACTTTCTCAAAGGTTTTGTCTAATGTCGTTTGTTTACATGAAAATTCTTGAATCCCGTCCTGAGCGATACGATATAGGGATGGGTCTTTTGACTCTAGGAACGCTGACAAAAATAAAACAGCAAATAGCCGAACATACCCATCTCGGAGATCAAGTCCTCGACTTAGGTTGTGGTACCGGAACATTGGCACAAATGTGTATTGAACGAGGAGCACAGGTAACCGGGGTGGACGCAAACAACGGTATGCTTTCAGTGGCGAAAAAAAATTCTCCCACCGCAAACTACCTTAACATTAGCCTGAGCAATTTGGATGAGCATTTGGCGGATGAGTCGTTCGATATTGTTTTGAGTACACTTGCTTTTAGCGAACTAACTCGAGCAGAGAGGGTTCATGTATTGAAACAGATCAAAAGAATACTGAGAAATAAAGGGAAAGTTCTTATCGGCGATGAAATAATCCCCGAAAACATTTTTGCAAAATGCTTTTACTATACATTCAGGTTGCCTATGCGGCTTCTTACTTGGATCACGACTCAAACCACAACTAACGCCATCTCCAGTTTTGATGATGATGTCCGAGAAGCAGGTATGAAGATAGTTAGTTCCAAATCATTTATGTTGGGTATGTTCATTCTTTTGGAAATTAAAAAATGATTGGCTGGATTAAAGACATTTACCAAACACTGTTTCGTTTTGCCAGATTCCCATGCGAACCCGACACTGTTCTCATTGGTAACCCCGATAAATCTTCTCCAGTTCTAGTCACTTGTAATTTTGATTATACGGTCAGACACCTAAAGGACTATTTGGAAAAAGAGCAATTGGACTGTTTCCTCCTGGTTGTCAATACCAAAGGAACTAACGTCTGGTGTGCAGCCGCCGAGGGAATTTTCACTACAGATACAGTTCTTTCCCATTTGAAGGTTTACAATGTTGGAGAACTTGTCAACCACCATCAGTTGATACTGCCACAATTGTCGGTGGCTGGAGTAAAAAGAAAAGAACTTAAAGAACATGGTTGGGAAGGTATATATGGCCCAGTTTATTTCGCCGACTTAAAGGAGTTCTTAAATAATGGTCTGACCAAAAATAAGGATATGCAGGCTCTGGAATATGGATATTGGGAGAGATTTAAAATGGGCCTCAGTCACGCTGTGTTTTGTACTCTGGTTTGTATAGTTCCAATATTTCTCTTTGCTTCAGATTATTGGATTCAAGCAATCGTTTTAGTCTGGTACTTCGCTTTCTGTATGCAATTGATTGAGCATTTCATTCCATTCACCAGATTGCTATACAAAGGTCTAGTACTTTCCTTACCCATCTTGGCCCTTGTGCTGACTTCTGTAAAAGACCCTGTTTTAAAAATACAGGTGACAATGGGGATTATTGCCTTGGGGGCCTATATTGGATATGATGCGCAAGGTCATTCACATTTAGGGCAAAACCAGCAATCCGGGAAGCTTTTTACTATGATATTCGCTTTTTTGGCTTTAGTTTATGGAGGCACGTTGTTGCTATGAAAAAATATGTGGATTGGGACAAAATAGAAGAGGAAACAGTTTCAGCGGAGGAAGCCTGTGAATGCACGAGAAGCAAATTGCAATCACTTA
>JANXFM010000004.1 GCA_024959975.1 Flavobacteriales bacterium | reverse complement strand
TAAGAGCCTTCACTATCAGAAATGAAACTTACTTTTTTATCAGATGCCTCCACCAGGAAACGCTTTACATAGTATTTCGATTTGGAGCCATCCCAATAAATAGCACTAACAGGCTTTTTAGGGTCAAATTTTTCAAGCACGACCATATCCTCTGGGAAGTGTGTACTCAAATCGAAACCTAATAGTTGGTATTCTCCGGACTGAGAAACGACAAGTATTTTATCGTCTCCGGCAAACTCACCTAAAAGTTCACCTCTGCCATCAATATTTAATCGTTGAACGGTATCGTCGAACCAGATCTTTTGAGCCGCTAAAGTAGAAACTCCTTTTGCCTTCAACTCTATCTTACTTACAGAATGCTTAGAAACTAAATTCCCCTTTGAACTTCTTCCTTTTATGGCTAATTCAGCAAAATCAATATCGAACTTGAGCTTGCGGGTTTTAGCTTGTGATTTCAATACCACAGAAACTATTTCTGCCTCTCCATTAGGGTTGGCTGAAAAGTGGGATATTTTAGAACCTTTATTTCCGGCTGTAAGATCGTATTCCTTATCTCGGGTAATGCTTTTTACCGGGAAACGTTTCATGTAGGTGTTTCCTTGTTTACCATCACGATAAATCAAATTGTAAATGGTACGTGTGTCATTTTTCTTGAATATGGCTATGTGAATAACTCCTTTACCCACAAAAGTTTTCGGAGCGACTTTAGTCACCGTCATTTTACCATCGTTTCGAAAAACAATGATATCATCGATATCAGAACATTCACAAACGAATTCATCTTTACGCAACGAAGTTCCAATGAAACCTTCTTCTTTATTGAAGTACAATTTCTGATTTCTGATGGCTACTTTGGAAGCAACAATGGTTTCGAAAGTTCTAATTTCGGTTTTACGCGCTCTTCCTTCCTTGTATTTCTTCTTTAAGCCTTTGAAATAGTCAACCGCATAATCGACTAAATTGGCAAGCTTATCGATTAATTCGGCAATATTCTCTTCTATTCTCTTTAGATTTTCATTAGCCTTATCTAAATCAAATTTTGAGATTCGCTTAATTTTTATTTCGGTAAGACGAAGAATATCTTCATCTGTTACAGGTTCTTTTAAATGCTTGATGTGAGGTTGAAGTCCTGTTCGGATGGCTTCGATGACTGCTTCCCAGGTTTCACATTCTTCAATATCGCGATAAATTTTATTCTCAATAAAAATGCGTTCTAAAGAAGCAAAATGCCAAAGCGCCTGTTGTTCTGATAATAAGATTTCCAGTTCGGCCTTTAACAGGTCTAAAGTATGAGCCGTAGATTGTTTCAGAATATCCGAAACCGTCATAAAGTACGGCTTATCGTTTTTGATAATGCAAGCATTCGGCGAGATCGATATCTCACAATCGGAGAATGCATACAAGGCATCGATTGTTTTATCGGGAGAAACTCCTGAAGGAAGATGGATTAGAATTTCTACAAACTCAGCTGTATTATCTTCGATCTTCTTAATTTTTATTTTCCCTTTTTCATTGGCTTTGATGACGGAGTCGATCAAGCTGGAAGTTGTGGTTGCAAAAGGGACTTCGGTAATTTTAAGCAGTTTGGCATCTACCTGCTCAATACGAGCTCTTACTTTTATTTTACCACCTCGTTGCCCATCATTGTATTGTGAGAAATCAGCAATACCACCCGTTGGAAAATCGGGATAAACTTTCATCCCTCTGCATCTTAAAATCGAGATGGAAGCATCGATCAATTCTACAAAGTTGTGAGGCATTATTTTAGTGGATAAACCAACGGCAATCCCCTCTACCCCTTGCACTAATAATAATGGAAATTTTACTGGAAGTGTTACCGGTTCTTTAGTACGACCATCATAAGTAGGTGTCCATTCCGTTATCTTTGAATTAAAGACAACTTCAAGAGCAAACTTCGATAAACGAGATTCTATGTAACGGGGTGCTGCTGCTCTGTCGCCGGTAAGGATGTTACCCCAGTTACCCTGCATGTCGATGAGCAGGTCTTTTTGCCCCATATTTACCAGAGCATCACCAATAGAAGCATCACCGTGTGGGTGATATTTCATGGTATTACCGATAACGTTGGCCACTTTATTGTAACGACCATCATCCATCTCTTTGAGCGAATGAAGAATACGACGTTGCACCGGCTTTAAACCATCGTGAATATCCGGAACTGCTCTTTCAAGAATTACATAGGAGGCGTAATCCAAAAACCAACCTTCATACATTCCGTCAACATGAGTTACCCTGCTTACTTCCTGTTCTTCGAGATTGAAGTTATCTTCAGAATGTTCCATTTCTTCACTCATAACTATTCAACTCCTTTTTCAACGCGCAGGTTGTCAATAATAAATTGCTGACGATCGGGGGTATTTTTACCCATGTAGAACTTCAACATTTCGGCTATGGTTTGTTCTTTTCCTATCATGACCGGCTCCAGACGGATATCTTCTCCAATAAACCCTTTAAATTCATTGGGTGAAATTTCACCCAAACCTTTAAATCGGGTAATCTCCAATTTTCCTTTCAGCTTTTCCATAGCTGATATTTTTTCACTTTGATCGTAACAATAGATGGTTTCCTTTTTATTACGAACTCTAAATAATGGGGTTTGGAGAATGTACAAATGTCCTTCGCGGATTAACTCCGGGAAGAATTGCAAAAAGAATGTGATTAGCAACAAACGAATGTGCATACCATCTACGTCGGCATCGGTAGCAATAACTACATTATTGTAGCGAAGGTCTTCTAAACCGTTTTCGATATTTAATGCAGCCTGAACTAAATTAAATTCTTCGTTTTCGTAAACGATCTTTTTGGTCAAACCGTAAGAGTTTAAAGGTTTCCCCTTTAAACTAAACACGGCTTGTGTATTTACATCGCGCGATTTAGTAATGGAACCACTGGCAGAATCTCCCTCGGTAATAAATAAGGTGGTTTCTAATCGTCGTTCTTTCTTAATATCGTTGTAATGAACTCTGCAATCGCGTAATTTTTTATTGTGAAGATTGGCTTTTTTAGCTCTTTCTCTACTGAGTTTTTTTATTCCGGCCAGGTCTTTTCTTTCTCTTTCGGCCAATAATATTTTCTTCTGAATCGCATCGGCAACTTCAGGATTTTTATGAAGGTAGTTATCGAGCTTACTCTTCACAAAATCGTTTACAAAAGTTCGTACCGTAGGCAAATCAGGCCCCATATCAGTAGAACCTAATTTGGTTTTTGTTTGAGATTCAAAAATCGGCTCAATAACTTTAATACTAATGGCAGCATTTATGGCCTGACGAATATCTGAGGCTTCATAATTCTTTCCGTAATACTCACGAATGGTTTTCACCACTGCTTCGCGGAAAGCCGCCTGATGGGTTCCGCCCATGGTGGTATGCTGACCATTTACAAATGTATGATAGGACTCTCCATATTGATTTCGCATATGGGTCATGGCTATCTCAATATCGTCACCTTTTAAATGAATAACCGGATAGTGGGTCGTACCTTCTTCGATCTCATTATTCAACAAGTCGTAAAGTCCGTTTTCAGAATGAAACTTCTCACCGTTGTAAATCATGGTAAGTCCGGTATTCAAATAGGCATAGTGCCACATCATTTTCTCTACGTATTCATTTACATAGCGAAAATTGTGAAAGATCGCCTCGTCCGGAATAAAAGAAACTCGTGTTCCTTTTCTCACCGATGTTTCCTGAATTGCTTCTTCCAGCGTAACTTCTCCTTGTTGAAACTCTACAACCTTCGTTTGTCCGTCTCTTACGGATTGAACTCTAAAATAATCGGAAAGTGCGTTTACGGCTTTTGTACCAACGCCATTCAATCCTATGGATTTCTTAAATGCTTTTGAATCGTACTTCCCTCCGGTGTTAATTTTGGAAACACAGTCGATCACTTTTCCGAGTGGAATACCTCTACCATAATCTCTAACGGTAACTTTTTTACCGCGAACACTTACTTCAATATTCTTTCCGTGCCCCATTACGTACTCATCGATGCAGTTATCTACAACTTCTTTAAGAAGTATGTAGATTCCATCGTCGTGAGCCGTTCCGTCGCCAAGTTTACCAATGTACATTCCCGGACGCATACGAATGTGCTCCTTCCAGTCTAAGGATCTGATGCTATCCTCTGTGTATTGATTCTCTGCCATAAGAATTTTTGAATGTCTTCTAAAAAAAGAAAGTAGCATAGACGAAACCATACTACTTTTTAAAAGTAAAAATTATCCTTAAACGATCGACTTTCTCAAGTGAAAGCTCTAAACAATTTTATCAACAATTACACATTGAATCTGAAGTGCATAATATCACCATCCTGAACAATGTAATCTTTACCTTCTACAGATAATTTTCCGGCTTCTTTACAAGCCAGTTCAGAACCTAAAGCCACATAATCATCGTACTTAATTACCTCAGCTCTGATGAATCCTTTTTCAAAATCTGTGTGAATCACTCCTGCCGATTGTGGTGCAGTAAAACCTTCTTTAATCGTCCAGGCTCTCACCTCTTTTACACCTGCCGTAAAATACGTTTGAAGCTTTAATAACTCATAAGCTGTACGGATTACCTTTTTCACTCCGGGCTCTTCCAACCCCATATCCTGCAAAAATTCTTGTCGTTCCTCAAAAGAATCCAGCTCCATAATATCAGCTTCCATACCTGCGGCAATCACAAGCATTTTAGCATCTTCATCTTTAATCACTTCACGAACCGCATCTACATATGCATTTCCATCGATCGCCTCATCTTCATTTACATTACAGATGTACAAAATCGGCTTATCTGTAAGCAACATTAAGTCTTCTACAACTTCTTTTTCCTTATCGGTCAGATCAATAGAACGGGCTGATTCCCCGGCTTCAAAATGAGCTTTGTATTTCTCAAGAATTGCCAAAGTCTTAACCGCCTCTTTATCTCCGGTACGCGTCTTCTTCTTAGTCGTTTCTATCTTTTTCTCTACCGATTCCAGATCTTTAATCTGCAACTCAATATCAATCGTTTCTTTATCACGAACAGGATCTATGGATTCGTCAACGTGGGTAATATTATCATTATCGAAACAGCGCAAAACGTGAATGATCGCCTGAGTTTCTCTAATATTAGCCAGGAATTTATTCCCCAAACCTTCTCCTTTACTTGCGCCTCGTACCAAGCCTGCAATATCCACAATCTCAACAATAGCTTGCTGCACTCTTTCGGGCTTAACAAGCTCTTCCAACTTCGCTATTCTTTCATCCGGCACGGGTATTACCCCTACATTCGGCTCAATAGTAGCAAAAGGATAGTTTGCCGCCAATGCTTTTGCATTTGACAAGCAATTAAATAAAGTTGATTTACCAACGTTAGGCAGTCCTACAATTCCACACTTCATAACTAAATTTTAGTGCGTAACGCGAAAATTGGAAAGTCACCCATCATTTCATTTACTTTATCTCCAACAGCTTCAAGAAGCTCTTCATTTTCAAAGTTTACAATCACTTCATCCATCAAGTCGACAATTTGAACCATGTGTTGCTCGTTTAACCCTCTTGTGGTTAAAGCAGCTGTACCAACACGAATACCGGAAGTAACAAATGGCGATTGATCATCAAAAGGAACCATATTCTTATTTACGGTAATATGCGCTTTCACTAAAGAATTCTCAGCATCTTTACCTGTAATGTTTTTAGAACGCAGGTCGATCAACATACAGTGATTGTCTGTACCTCCGGAAACTACATCGTAACCTTTAGCTACAAGTGCATCTGCCATTGCAGTAGCATTTCTCTTTACCTGAAGGGTGTACTCAAAATACTCATCCGTAAGTGCTTCACCAAAAGCAATGGCTTTAGCTGCAATAATATGCTCTAATGGCCCACCTTGCATTCCAGGGAATACGGCAGAATTTAATAAAGCAGACATCATTCTTACTTTTCCTTTAGGCGTTTTTAATCCCCATGGATTTTCAAAGTCTTTAGGAAGCATGATTAGCCCCCCTCGAGGACCTCTTAAAGTTTTATGTGTCGTAGTCGTTAAAATATGACAGTGCTCTACAGGGTCATTTAAAATACCTTTGGCGATTAATCCTGCAGGGTGAGAAATATCTGCCATTAGAATAGCACCTACTTTATCTGCAATTTCACGAAAACGAGCGTAATCCCAATCTCTAGAATATGCTGAAGCACCACAAATAATTAATTTGGGTTTCTCTTCAAGAGCAACAGCTTCTACCTTATCCATATCAACTCTACCGGTTTCCCTTTCTACACCATAAAAAGAAGTTTTGTACAACTTCCCTGAGAAGTTCACAGGGGAACCATGCGTTAAGTGACCACCATGAGAAAGATCGAAACCTAAAATTTTATCGCCGGGCTTTAAACAGGTAAGATAAACAGCAGCATTTGCCTGAGAACCTGAATGAGGTTGAACATTTGCATACTCCACACCAAACAAAACCTTCGCTCTGTCAATGGCAAGTTGCTCCACTTCATCTACCACTTCACATCCACCATAATACCTTTTATGTGGATACCCCTCGGCATATTTGTTTGTTAAACAAGATCCCGCAGCTTCCATTACCTGATCGCTCACGAAGTTTTCTGAAGCAATTAATTCAATACCGTAAACCTGACGTTCGTGCTCTTCTTGAATTAATTCAAAAATTTGCTGATCTCTTTCCATCTTTCTTTGTGATGATTAATGTTGTTTTCCTAATTTTGCATGCAAATATAAATCTTATTTTTGTCTAAAATTTAGTTAATATGATAAAAGCAAACGATTCAAATAGAAAATCATGGATTGAGGTATCAAAAGATTCCGATTTCCCAATACAAAATATCCCTTTTGGGGTTTTCAAAAAATCTGATAACAACATTTGTGTTGGTACGCGTATTGGCGACCGAGCTATCGACTTAAACGCGCTTCAAAAGCTTAATTATTTCGCTGGAATCGCTTTAGGTCCTGAAATTTTTAACAAAGAAACTTTAAATGATCTCTTAAAGTTAAACAAACCTGTTTGGCGTGCGGTTAGAGATCGTATTGCAGAAATATTTGACGCTAACAATGAAATGGATGAAACTCATAAAGGTTTGGTTTTATCAATGATCGAGGAAGTGGAAATGATGATGCCTGTAAGCGTGGGTGACTACACCGACTTCTACTCCAGCCGTCAACACGCCTACAATGTAGGTTGCATGTTTCGCGACCCGAACAACGCATTATTACCAAACTGGCTACACATTCCTGTAGGATATCACGGCAGAGCTTCTTCTATTGTATTGTCCGGAACAAATATTCATCGTCCTAAAGGACAACAATTACCTGTTGATGCAGAAATGCCTGTTTTCGGCCCGTGTAAATTAATGGACTTCGAATTAGAAATGGCATTTGTTACCGGGCAGGGAAAAGAACTGGGTAATCACATTTCTACTGCCGAGGCAGATGATTACATCTTCGGTATGTGTATTTTTAATGACTGGTCTGCCAGAGATATTCAAAAATGGGAGTATGTTCCGCTTGGCCCATTTCTGGGAAAAAACTTTGCCTCTTCAATTTCTCCGTGGATTGTTACTCTTGATGCACTCGAACCTTTCCGTGTAGAAGGTGAAAAACAAGAACCTGCTGTTCTTCCTTATTTGGAATTTAAAGGAAATAAAAATATCGACATCAAGCTGGAAGTTCAAATTGCTTCTGATCATTTCGAGCCACACACCATTTCGCGCTCGAATTACAAATACATGTACTGGAACATGACTCAACAATTGGCACACCACACCGTAAACGGATGTAATATCAATGCGGGAGACCTGATGGCTTCGGGAACGATCTCAGGAAACACACCTGATGCTTATGGTTCTATGTTAGAGTTATCCTGGAAAGGAACAAAACCAATAACGATGCCTGATGGCTCAGAACGTAAGTTTTTACAGGACAATGATAGCCTGATTATGAAAGCTCATTGTCAGGCTGATCACTACAGAATTGGATTTGGTAAAGTAAGAACTAAAATTCTTCCTGCAAAAAAACTCAATATTTAACTCAAAAAAGTCATAAATTCACTTCTTCGTTTTTTTCATTTACACAATTTCATTAAGTTTATAAAAACCATATTTTCTTGATAGATCAAATTACCATAGAAGAGGAAAATAAAGATATCGTAAGACGATATAAAACTCTGTTGCGATCTTGCAACAGTGAAATTACACGAGAAGATAAAAAGCTGATCCGAAAGGCTTTCAATCTTGCCGTTGAAGCTCACAAAGACGTTCGAAGAAAAAGTGGAGAACCCTACATTTTCCACCCTATTGCTGTGGCTCAAATTGCTGCCAAAGACCTTGGCTTAGACGCCACATCTATTGCTTGCGCCTTACTTCATGATGTTGTAGAAGATACGCATTACACCTTAAAAGACATCGAAAAAATATTCAGTCCTAAGATTCGTAAAATTATTGATGGGCTGACGAAAATATCAGGGTTTTCTGAACAAGACATCTCTGCACAAGCCGAGAATTTCAGAAAAATGCTCCTTACACTTTCTGATGATGTTCGTGTTATCTTGATCAAACTTGCCGATCGTTTGCACAATATGCAAACCCTCGACTCCATGCCCAGACAAAAGCAACAAAAAATAGGCTCTGAAACACTTTACATATATGCACCATTAGCTCATCGACTTGGTCTTTACTCTGTAAAAACGGAATTAGAGGATCTGGGATTAAAATTCACAGAACCTGAAATCTATCGAGACATAGCGCGACAATTAAATGAAACTAAAAATGCACGCGTTCAATACATACAACGATTCACAAAACCCTTAAAAGCCTCGCTAAAAGACCACCATTTACTATTTTCCATAAAAGGAAGACCTAAATCCATCTACTCTATTCGAAAGAAGATGAAAAATCAGGGCGTTTCTTTTGACGAAGTCTATGACAAATTTGCGATACGGATCATATTAGACTCTGAATTAAGAAATGAAAAATCAGATTGCTGGAAAACCTACTCGCTAATAACAGATTACTATCGCCCCAATCCGGATCGGCTTAGAGACTGGATCTCTACACCCAAAGCAAATGGTTACGAATCTTTACACACCACAGTAATGGGGCCTGGAGGTAAGTGGGTTGAGGTACAGGTGCGTACCGAACGCATGGATGAAATAGCCGAAAAAGGATATGCAGCACACTGGAAATACAAACAAGCCGGCAAACACAAGGACGGTAATCTGGAAGACTGGATCAATCAAATACGCGAACTACTGAAAAACCCGGAATCTAACGCAATTGATTTCTTGGAGGAGTTTAAACTCAATCTATTCTCGAAAGAAATATTTGTATTCACACCGAATGGAGATTTAAGAACACTCCCAAAGGGAGCCTCAGCTCTAGATTTCGCATTCGACATCCATACACAGTTAGGGGCAACTTGCTTAGGATGCAAAGTAAATGGTAAAATCGTTCCACTAAGTCATAAATTAAAAAGTGGAGATCAGGTTGAAGTGATCAGTTCTCAGAAACAAAAACCAAAAAAATCCTGGCTAAATTTCGTGGTTACAGCCCGAGCAAAAAATAAAATTAAAAGCTCATTGAAAGATGAGAAAAAACGAATCGCTGAAGACGGTAAAGAAATTCTTCAAAGAAAATTAAAGCACATAAAACTTCCTTTTGATGACAACACCATCAATAAGCTCGTAAATTACTTTAAATATAAAAGCAGCTTAGATCTTTTCTACGACGTAGGTACTGGTGTTTTTAACAACATGATGATTAAAGATTTTGCCAGAAACAGAAATAACTGGTACCAATACCTAAAAAATAAAATCTACAAGAAAACTACCAAAAACTTAGTAGTTCACGAAGAACCAAAATTCGATACGCTGGTATTTGGGGCAAATGAAGAAAAACTAAATTACGCATACTCTAAATGTTGCAGCCCTATTCCAGGTGATGATGTATTTGGATTTACAACCATTAAAGATGGTATTAAAATTCATCGGCAAGACTGCCCGAACGCCCTTCGCTTACAATCTAACTTTGCCTACAGAATACTGGAAACCAAATGGATTGATAGTACAAACAATCAATCTGTTGCCATACTACACATCAAAGGGATTGATAGTGTTGGTTTAATTAATGAGGTAACGCAAATACTCTCTAACAACTTAAAAATTAATATTCAATCAATAAATATTAGTAGTTCCGATGGTGTTTTCGATGGAATTATCACCGTTCTTGTTCTAGACAAAAAGAACCTGACAATAGTAATTGAAAACATTAAAAAAGTAAAAGGAATCACTTCAATAAGCCGAAAATTTAAAAGTAGTTAATTTCTAAGATGAATTCGAAATTAATGCTTAGTTTTACATCTTGTTTTTGACTCCTAGTATCAATAAATGAGCAAGAAAATACAAGAGCAGGTTAAGCAGGTATTCACTACCTATCTTGAACAAAACGGGCAAAGAAAAACTCCCGAACGCTTTGTCATACTAAAGGAAATTTATGATTACAAAGATCATTTTGACGTAGAAACGCTCTACATCAAAATGAAGAATCACAATTACCGAGTTAGCAGAGCTACTTTGTACAACACCATAGAGCTGCTTTTGGACTGCAATTTAGTTCGTAAGCATCAATTTGGTGAAAACCAAGCTCAGTACGAGAAAAGTTTCACAAACAAACAACACGATCACCTTATTTGTACCGAATGTAAACAAGTATTCGAATTTTGCGATCCACGCATCCAAAATATTATGAATGCTGTAGAAGAAAACATCGGTTTCAAAGTCGTACATCATGCATTAAACATGTATGGCATATGTAAAGAATGTACCTCAAAATAAACCACAACTCTAAGCACAAACAAAATGGCAGTTGATGTTCTTTTAGGTCTCCAATGGGGAGACGAAGGAAAAGGGAAAATTGTTGATGTCCTAACTTCCAACTACGACATTATCGCACGATTTCAAGGGGGCCCTAATGCAGGGCACACATTGGAATTTGATGGTATTAAACACGTCTTACACACCATTCCTTCAGGAATCTTTCACCCTACTGCACTTAATGTGATTGGTAATGGAGTCGTAATAGATCCTGTTATCTTCAAAAAAGAATTAGAAGGGTTAGAAAAATTAAATGTAAACCTGAACGGAAAGCTTCTCATCTCCAGAAAAGCACATTTAATTTTACCTAGCCACAAATTACTTGATGCGGCTTCTGAACAAGCAAAAGGTAAAGATAAAATTGGTTCTACCTTAAAAGGTATTGGACCAACTTATATGGACAAAACCGGTCGTAACGGCCTTCGTATTGGTGACATCGAATTACCTGACTTTAAAGAACGTTACAACAAGCTTGTTACCAAACACCGACAAATACTAAACCACTTCGATTTTGAATACGACATCGAAGCCATGGAAAACGACTGGTTCGAAGCAATTGAAAGATTGAAAAAAATCGAGTTTATTGATAGTGAACACTACTTGGCTACTGCAAGAAAAGAAGGTAAAAAAGTTCTCGCAGAAGGAGCTCAGGGTTCTTTACTAGATATCGATTTTGGAACCTACCCATTTGTAACATCATCCAATACTGTAACAGCCGGTGCTTGTACAGGTTTAGGTATAGCCCCAAACAGAATCGGAGATGTATTTGGTATTTTCAAAGCTTATTTAACACGTGTTGGTAGCGGCCCATTCCCAACAGAATTGTTCGACGAAACAGGTGCAGCTATCCAAAAAGCAGGAAACGAATTTGGTGCAACTACAGGTCGCCCTCGTCGTTGTGGGTGGATTGATCTTCCGGCATTAAAATATGCCATCAATGTTAATGGTGTTACCAAATTAATGATGATGAAGGCGGATGTTTTAAGTGAATTCCCTACCATCAGCGTTTGTACACACTACAAATACAATGGAGAAATCATCGACTATCTTCCATACAATATCGAAGGTGATAAGATTGAACCTATCTATAAAGAATTTCCTTGTTGGAAAGAAGACTTAACAGGGATAACTGATATGTCTGACTTACCAAAAGAACTTATTGATTATGTAGAGTATCTGGAAAAGGAACTGGAAACTCCAATAGTGATTGTTTCTGTTGGGCCTGACAGAACTCAAACGATACACAATAACTAATAAAAAAACAGTCCCGAAATCGGGACTTTTTTATGAATAGACTTTTTACATACTATGTATGCATCTTTTTTACGCTGCTTACCGCTGTTGTTCAATCTCAAACACAAATTGAGATCATCAATGCTGACGAGATCTCGTTTAATAAAAAGATAAGTGAAGACCGACAGGTACTTACAGGTAATGTAAAAACGAAACACAATAATCGTTTCCTAATCTGCGATAGTGCTTATTATTACACTAAGGATAACAAGATCGAAGCTTTTAGCAATATTCATATCTGGCAGGGAGACACCTTAAGCTTAAAAGGTGACTATTTAATATATCATGGAGATCACCAACTGGCAGAAATTCAAAAAAATGTACGCTTTAAGCATAACGAAATGAATCTTGTTTCTGAACAACTCAAATACGACTTTGAATATGAAAAGGGGTTCTTTGATGAAAGGGCACACATTACTGAAAATCAAAAATCTCTGAGCAGCAATAAAGGCATCTACTATGCTGGTACAGAAAAATTCGACTTTTATACGGATGTAATTGTAGAAAGTACAGAAGAAATACTACGTGCTGACACTTTATACTACTGGCTAAATAGCGAATACGCAGAATTTAAATCGAATGGTTCATTAGAAAATAGCGATATCCATGTAAAAGCCAACAAAGGTTGGGTGAACCAAAAAGACGGCAAGGCATTACTAAATGATAAAATTCAAATTAGGGATCTAGAAAACGATTATGTTTTACATGCAGATAGCTGTTACCTATTCAATGAAATGAGCCATTCGATCTCCTATGG